>CAYNAM010000145.1:0-5821 GCA_964395065.1 uncultured Ventosimonas sp. | reverse complement strand
CAAGCGATTTTTGATTGTGCTACCTCGCGCATTAAAGCAGCACTTCATTTATTAGAGGTGTTTGGCACAACTAAAAATGCCGAAGCCGAAACGCTTTATGCTGTCGCTTCGGCTTCTAGTTTGTTGTTAAACGATGCCCTCACCCTGCTACACGAGCTAAATCCAAAGGCTTATCGCTTGTTGTTAAAACCGTGATGGGGTCTCGGTTGTTATTTATTTTATAGCCAATCCGTTGATTGGCTTTAAAATAAGAGCCGTTATTTTTTATTGGTTTTTTTCAAGCTGTTTTCGGTACGAGCAATAGAGTAAATAGCCTATAAAGATGCCTGAAATAAACCCTGCTAGGCATAAATTTATGCCTGCGCTATATAAGTTATTCAGTGAAAAATCCCCTGTCATCGAGATTAGTGGAAATAATGCGCACATCACTCCACTTAGAATCATCACGCCGTATTTGTTTTTTACCCAAGGCAACACGATGATTCCCATGATAATGCTGTAAATAAGTAACTGGGTGAAGATATAGAAAAGGGCAAAAATTGGAATAAATAAGATCAATGAGGGTGTTTTTGCTATGACTTCGTATACTGCTGAAAGACTGTCTGCATTTGGATTCATCAATAGGCTAAATAGCGGTTTGGATAAGCCATAATAAACCATCCCCACTATAGGTAACCCTAAGTAAATTATAAATAGTCGACTCAGCCAATAGCTAACCTTTTTCTTTTTTTTATTTGTGTTTGTTATGTTATCCATCGTTTGTTCTCTGTGGGTATGTTTTTTATTAACAGGCAATTATTGTTGGTTTTTAATGGTATGGGTACGCATAAACGCTCTACTGCGTTCTTGTATAAAAGGCCATTGCAGTAAGAAACTATCGCTATTACTTGTTATTTTAAGCCCTGCATTGTACTCGCCTAGGTTTGTATAGAGGGTATAAAGATTGCCTAAACGTGAATAGTCTATAAAGTAGTTAAGTTGTCCGTTTTCTTCTAGCCAATAATAGCGGTTATCGCTATTTGCTGTTTCTGCTGTTTGGCGTATCGTCCACAATCCTGTTGCTGGGTCTTTAGTTTTTTCGAATGGTTTACCTCTGAAGGTATAGGTAAATGCTTGTTCTCGCTGTTCTTGTGGATCATTAAGTCTTTGATGTAATACAAATCTTAAGGGGGTTGAGCCATCGCGTGGCTTTGTGTCTATGTATAGGGTATTGATCTGGCGGGTACAGTCGTCTTTATTTTTGTTGGTTGCTAGGCCAGTTTGCAGGGAACCATCACTCCCCTCTATTTTAATGGTTTTATTATTGAATAGCCCACATTGGATACGGTCTTGTGGTTGGGTGGGGGGCGCTGTGTCATCGCTGTTGATGGTGATGGTGTCTAGTCGTTTTCCTTGTTGGTAAAGCTGTACTTTTTGTTGGCGTCCGTCAGTAAACCTATACGTCCATGCCCCTTGTTTTTGGTCAGCTTCGTATGTGCCTGAGATGAATAGTTTTCCCTCGGGATTCCAGCTTGTGTAGGCACCATTTAGTAGGCCATTTTTGAAGTTTATCTCTAGCCGTTTGTTGCCGTTTTCGTCCCATGAGGTGGAGGTGCCTTCTAATAGGCCGTTTTGGTAATTCGCCACGTTGGCACGTTGGCCATTTTTGTAGTAGGCGATTTGCTGCCCTTGTCTTTTGCCGTCTTGATAAGTTAGTTGTAACTTGGTTGGTAGCGTTTGTTGATAAGGTGTGTCTTTGAATTTTAACCATTGAAATTGTATATAGGGGTCTATGTGTTCGAAACCAGAGTTGCCTACGTAGCCCATCCACGGCACTCTCTTTGTTTGGTAGTAGAGTGTTATTTCTCCTTCTGCACTGCCAATGGTGTCCAATCTATCACCTGTGTCGGTTTCTCCATATCCAATGCCTTTGGTTAGGTCTTCTTTATTTTTTATGATAAAGGGGGCCGTTGCGGGGTAAACCCCATAAAACTCTTGTACTCGGTAACCTTGGTCTGTTTTTTCTAATAGCCGACGTTGTGTAAGGTTATCTTTAATCGCTAGCATTTTCCCGGGTAAAAAACTGTAAACGCTCTCTCTCCCTTCTTTTGTTTTGGGTGGTTGTAATAGGTAGTAGCAAAGTACATTTAATAACGCCAGTAGAATGGGTAAAGAGATAAATAATATTATTTTTTTCATGAAAATACTCTTGCTGATAAATGGCTCCTGCCACGCCACTATGATACAAAATTTTATTTTTATTGGTAGTTATTTTTGCATGCCCACACTAAAAATTTAGTTTATAAATAATGAGGCATTTGGCATGACTAAAAGCATGTTGTATGCCTATGTTATGAGTAGGGAAAGATTCGCGTATCTTAGGCTTTTTTACCAATAAGCCTTTTTTTAATGTTAAAGTAAATAATGGGCAGTAGGATGATAAGCACGGGTAATAATAGGGTTATCCCATTATACTCTTTGTGTAAAACATTGGCACTCCATAGCCTATAAAAAAACGAGTGGATCATCAACAGTGCTAATAAAGTACAGCTTAAGCGAAGTAGCAATTCAGCGGTTTTCTTTTTCATAGGGTATATATTCGCCATCAATGCTTGTATGGGTTTGTTCTTTTAGGAAGATGTCGCGAGCGGCGTTACCGATGAGGTTGGTTGTAATGGCATCAAACCCACCACCAATTAAACCTCCCACTACAGGTACGGCTTTACCTAGGTTAATAACACCTGATGTGCTGGTTTTGGTAAGTAGTTTAAAGCCAACCGCTTTGTTGATTTGTGCGATGACTTCGAGGGTGAGGTATTTTTGGATGAGGCTGGCGGTGACTTTGGTGCCTAGATCAATCCCCGTTTTTTTTAGGATGCTTTTAACGGAGTTACCACACAAGGCGATGTAAACGAGGGTTCTTACTTTTTCATTTTTGATATCATGCCCATTTAAGTGGGCAATGGCAGCAATCATTCTAACCTGTATGAGGAGGATGGTAGCAAAGTTAGCAGGCACGGCCACAGGTAAGGTGAATACGCCACCCGAGCCTGTGATAAAGCCAATAGTGGCACTTTTGGTGTTTTGCCAGCGAATGAGTGAGTTGACTTGCTCTTCTATGCTGCGTTGGTTTTTGAATGATTGGGCGAGTTGTTCGGCTGAGTCAAATTTTAAGTAGCCTGAAATGGCTTTGTCGTAAGCCCAATTAAGGAGTGAGAGTATTTTTTCTTGGGTAAGACGTTTTTCTGACATGTTAACTTCCTAGTAAAGCGTTAGAGACATTTAACGCTATCAATCCATGCAATACCAGTGCTTTTTTGTTATTTTTTGTTATTTTTGTACGACGTTG
The DNA here is from genome assembly GCA_964395065.1 of uncultured Ventosimonas sp. GTDB lineage: Bacteria > Pseudomonadota > Gammaproteobacteria > Pseudomonadales > Pseudomonadaceae > Entomomonas. The sequence goes on along the minus strand of CAYNAM010000145.1, from coordinate 2,493 downwards.
TTGTTTTATGGTTTTAGTTAAGGTTATTACAGTGCTGTTGCCCAAAGCAGCATCACGGTAACTAATAAAAAGCCCGTTAATATAATAAATTTTGAGCGGTGTTTTTTACTAATACGCCTTGTTAAATAAATACCTAAGCACGTACAGGTAACAATACCCATAAACATGGCGATTCTGCCGTTTATTGTTCCTTCAATTCCTATTAATAATGATACGGATAGAAAAGAATAACACCCAATAATGCCACACAATGCTCCAAAAAATATTTGTGCCAGCCCTTGTTCTATTGGTTTGGTTATCTTATGTAGAAAAGAAAGCTTTTGCTTGGTAGGCATAGTTATTTTTCCCTATTATCTATACGCTCACAATAATGTAAATATCTTTGATTATTGATGCTGCTCAATAATTTTCTTTAACTCATCTGTATCCACTGTTTTAGTAATTTGTTGATAGCTCTCCTTTTCATGTCGATAGTTTATAATAACCTTTTCCTCACTAATATTGATCTGAATTTGAGGTGAGGATAATACATAATGGGGAGCATAACTTACACAGCTAGAATACCAGCCTTTTTTATTCTTTTCGAAATAAGCAATAAATTGTTGAGAGGTGTTTAACGTTTTATTAACAATAACTTGTCCTTTTTGGTACTCAATAACCTCTAGCTGGCTAGGTATTAGCTGTATAGGGAAATCAACAGGTAAGAAACTTAAACACCCTATAATGCTTAATAAAATTGTTTGCACTTAATCTCCTACACATTCTTACCTTATGAATAAAATTATTTATCGTTCTATTGGCTCTTCCCGCTTATCTAGTTGTTTGATCATTTCCATATGTCTTTCATTAATTTCTTGAACCAGTTTATTACCACGCCAGACATCAGCCACAACGATCTCATTAGATTTTGTGTAACGGTGAGTGAGTTTGATGGTATAGCTTTTGAATAACCAGCTAAAGAAGCCCGTGAAATAGACAGCCTCATCTAGATCACGCCATTTAATGCCACTAGAACCACGATTCCAAGGGAAGATACCCGCGTAAACCCAGATGCCATCTTCATCAGAATAAATTTTAACAGCCCTGATTGATAAGATAGTCAACGCCCAATAAAGTATACTGACACCACCAATGATGGCATAGAATATTGCATTTGAATTACTAAAGAATATATAGGCTATAACGCTTGCTATGGCTAAAATAATAACAAAACCAATAATACTGCGTACGTAGGAAAACCAAGAAAGACGCGCCTGTAAATCAACTCTATTTGATGTACTGCTGTTAACGCTATTACTCATTTATACAATCCTTAACTTATCATCATTCCAAAATAGTTATCAAATCAATCAGTTGATTTTTAACTGGTGCATTATAGCGCATTTGTATCAAAGTCTCAGCAATCATCTATCAATAAGGCATATTAAATATAACCGCTGTTTTAATTATTTACTGCGAAAAATATTTATAAAATGCAAGTGTAAAAACATAAAAAAATTTAAAAAAAGTGCAGTAAACAACTTGACTTATTAACACCTTCTAAAAAAGCAGGCTTTGCTCTGTCAATATTTTTTATATTTTATTCAAACAAGCATAAGTAATTGATTTTAAATAACTTTAAAATAATTTAAAAAACAAACAATCTGTCTATAAGGTAGTTACTGCCATGCTTAGCACGTTTTTTTAAACTGTTATTAACAAATTTATCCACAGATTTTGTGGATAACTTGTTTAAACAATTCAGCACCTACTTTTATGAGGATTATTATGTGTTAGCATGAAGAGTATTATCTATTAACTTTCTATCTTGACTGGGATAAACCACTATCACCAAGGAGGGATTAAGGATAAAATCATGTCTGGTGTCTTCTATCGTCAATGTATCCTCTCTATCAAGTAGGAGTATTAAAATGAAAACCAGTGCACGCAATTGTTTTTATGGTGAAGTTTGTGAAATTAAAACAGGGGCTGTGAATGATGAGGTCAAACTTAAACTAAACGACAGTACAATCATCACTGCGATTATTACTCATGAAAGCACCGTACATTTGGGGTTGAACGTTGGTGTAAAAGCTTTTGCATTAATAAAGTCATCCTTTGTGATTCTTGCCTGTGAGATGGATAATGTTAAAGTCTCTACACGCAATTGTTTATCGGGTATTGTTAACGAAGTTCACAAAGGTGCCGTTAATTCTGAGGTGTCTATCACCCTACCCGGCGGTGAACAATTGGTGGCGATCATCACCAATGACAGCGCACAAAACTTAGCCCTTAGCAAAGGTGGTCAGGTGACGGCTCTCTTTAAAGCTTCTCACGTTATACTGGGTGTTGATGCGTAAAAAATTTATTATAAATACAACACCTTATGCTAAGATTGTAATGGAGCTCTTTGTAGGGTGTTGTTTATAAGCACTTATCTTGTGTTTTTATTCAACCTCATCATATAAAAACGCTCGTTGATATCTTAATACTTGTTGCTAACAAAAAAACTAA
>CAYNAM010000144.1:0-5944 GCA_964395065.1 uncultured Ventosimonas sp. | reverse complement strand
GAGTTAGGAGTTGCCGCTTTTTTATCAGTACTGACGGATAAAGATTTTTTTCAAGTCTGTGAAAGTTATTTACAAGAATCACGAGCAGCCTGTAATTTACCTGTATTAAGAAAAGATTTTATGGTCGATCCCTATCAGATAGTTGAGTCTAGAGCTATTGGTGCTGATTGTATTTTGTTGATTGCGGCTGCTCTAACGAATGCTCAAATGAAGGAGTTAGAGGATGCCTCTTATGAGGTTGGCTTGGATGTGTTGGTTGAGGTGCATAATCAAGCGGAGTTAGATAGGGCTTTAGCGCTATTAAAAACGCCATTATTGGGAATAAATAACAGAGATCTGCACACCTTTAACGTGAATTTGCAAACAACCTTGGATTTATATAAGCAGATACCCGACAACCGAATAGTCGTTACAGAAAGCGGTATTTTAACAGCACAAGATGTTAAGCTCATGCTTGACAATGGTATTTATAGTTTTCTAATTGGGGAGGCTTTTATGAAAGCTGAAGAACCAGGTGAAGCGCTTAAAAAATTATTTAATGCCTAACATATTAAGTAAAAAAAGCTATTTGTATTACAAATAGCTTTAACGTGTACCAAAAACGACGATACTACGCCCAGAAACGCTGATTAGTCCCTGTTCTTCCATTTCTTTTAATACTCGACCTACCATCTCGCGAGAGCATCCCACGATATTGCCTATCTCTTGCCGTGTAACTCTTATTTGCATCCCATCGGGATGGGTCATTGCATCAGGTTGTTTGCAAAGGTCAAGTAAAGCCCTTGCCACTCTGCCAGCTGTATCAATAAAAGCAAGGCCAGTTACTTTTCGTGTGGTTTGTTGCAGGCGTGAGGCCATTTGATTCGCAATAATATAAAGTAATTCAGGATGTTGGCTAGCAAGTTGATGGAAGTCACTATAGGATATTTCAGCGATGTCACTGTCTGTTTTTGTTGAGATACTGGCTATACGATGAGCGTTGCTAGTTGATTTTTCTGGATCAAATAAAGAAAGCTCTCCAAAAAAATCACCCGTATTCAGATAGGAGATAATCATGTTTTTATCATCTTCTGTGATTGAAACTGTTGCAGAACCTTTGATGATAAAAAATAGTGTATCAGCAAGATCACCTTGATTAACTATGCATGTTTTTGCTGGATAGTGTTTGATTTTGAAATGATGAATGATCTTGGTCAGCCCTTTTAATTTGGGGTTATAGCTATAATCAATCATTATATTTTGTCCAATTAGGTAGTAAGAGATGTACATTGAATCATAATATGAGCATCTCGCCAATGCTATTAATCAATTGTATTAAATGGAACACTCTTTGATGAATCCTCCAATGTTAATAATACAATAAATAGCTCAAGCATAAATAGGAAGTGTTTTATTAAAGTTGTGCTATACTAATTACTCATAATGGCTAAGGTACGAGTATTGTTCGCTTGATGCAAGTCAAGGAGTTGCAGATGGATAACTCATAGACTGTATATGAGTAATTTTAATTTGTATTATTGAGGCCTTATACATAATGTCAAGTATTGTTCATTGGGACAGCTCCTTAATTAATCGTTATGATATGGCTGGACCGCGTTATACTTCATATCCGACTGCTGTTCAGTTTCGGGATGATATCTCCGTCTTAGATTTAAAACGTGCATTGAATTTAAGCCGTAAGCAAAAAAAGCCTCTATCACTTTATATTCATATTCCGTTCTGTGCCAATATCTGTTACTACTGTGGTTGTAATAAAGTCATTACAAAGAATCGAGGATATAGTGAGCCTTACGTTGAGCGGCTTATTAAAGAGATTTTACTGGTCGGTAAGGATTTGAGTCGAGAGCAAGTTGTTGAGCAAATACACTTTGGTGGTGGCACTCCAACATTTTTAACAATTGATCAGATCGGCCGTATCATTAATGCTTTAAGAAATAATTTTCAGTTTGCAGATAATGCGGATTGTGATTTCGGTATTGAGATTGACCCAAGAGAGGTGGACTGGACAGTTATGGGAGCCTTGCGTGAGCAGGGCTTTAATCGCGTTAGTTTGGGTGTGCAAGATTTTAATACCGATGTGCAAGTAGCTATTAATCGTTTGCAAAGTTTTGAGCAAACACAAGTTGTTATTGAGGCGGCGCGCACTCTACAGTACCGTTCAGTTAATGTCGATCTTATTTACGGGTTACCTAAACAAACAGCAGAGAAGTTCTCTAAAACAGTTAAGGAAGTAATAGGGTTGCAACCAGACCGTTTATCTGTGTTTAATTATGCGCATTTACCCGAACGTTTTAAGCCACAACGTCGCATTAATGAAGCTGAATTACCTTCTGCACATGAGAAGCTTGATATTTTGCAAAATACTATTGGGCTGTTAACGGATGCGGGGTATCGTTATATTGGAATGGATCATTTCGCTTTAGCTGATGATGAGTTAGCCTATGCGCAAGAAGAGGGAACATTGTATCGCAATTTTCAAGGCTATACGACACACGGTCATTGCGACCTTATAGGATTTGGAGTCTCAGCTATCAGTCAAATTGGTGATTTGTATTGTCAAAATACTGCTGATTTATCTGCCTATGAAGAATATATTCAAGGTGGTAGGGTAGCTCTGAAACGAGGTTTGGTTTGCCATGAGGATGATCGCATTCGTCGTGCCGTTATTCAGCAAATTATTTGTCATTTTTATTTAGATTTCTCTCAGATAGAGCAACGATTTGGGATTGATTTTAAATCATACTTTAGACATGTGTTTCCATCATTACAAATAATGGCTAGTGATAAACTCGTTGAGCTAACAGATAATAAACTTGTAGTAAAAGAATCAGGTAGGCTACTTGTTAGGTCTGTATGCATGTTGTTTGATAATTATTTAACTGATATGACTCCTCAAAGGTTCTCTCGTGTCATCTAGTAAATGTTATCATATACTAAATATAAGTTGAAAATAAGATGAATTACTGGTAAAAGTATGCGTTGTTATTAGAGTTAAGAATATTTTTAGGATGCATCGTACTATGCCAGAAATAGCTAAAGCCAGAACGCCTCTACAAGCCCATTGTAAAGACTGTAGCTTGATTACCTTATGTTTACCTCTATCGCTTGAGCAAGGTGATATAGATTTATTGGATCAGATAGTGAAGCGAAGCCGTCCAATGAAGCGAGGTGAGTTTTTATTTAATCAAGGTGACAAATTTTCTTCTGTTTTTGCTGTTAGATCGGGTAGTTTGAAAACATTTAGTGTAACGGATGAGGGTGAAGAGCAAATAACAGGGTTTCATTTACCAAGTGAAGTGGTTGGTATGTCTGGTATGGATAATGATGTCTATCCAGTTTCTGCTCAAGTTTTAGAAACAACATCTATTTGTGAAATTCCTTTTGATCGCTTGGATGAGTTAGCCGTTACCTTACCAACTTTACGCCGCCAGCTTATGCGCATTATGAGTCGAGAGATTCGTGATGATCAGCAAATGATGCTTTTGCTTTCTAAAAAAACGGCAGATGAGCGAATAGCAACCTTTTTAATTAATTTGTCTGCTCGCTTCAGGGCTCGTGGTTATTCCGCAAATCAATTTCGTTTAGCCATGTCACGTAATGAAATAGGTAATTATTTAGGACTAGCCGTTGAAACCGTTTCCCGTGTTTTTACACGTTTTCAGCAAAACAATTTATTAAAAGCTGAAGGTAAAGAAATTATCATTATTGATGCTAATAGCCTTTTAGCATTAGCAGGTGGTAATGGTGAGTTATCAAATTGTAGTTCTCAATAATCAAAAAAACTAAACTAAAAGTGGTGATTAAACCTCTTTCAAATTATAGTGGTTGAGTGGATATTTAAAATAATTATTAGATGATTATTGAGTCATTCTATCAGTGTTTCTATTCTTTATGATTCAGACTATAGAAAACTATATAGTTTGATCATGTATTGAAATATCACTATCACTATTATAATTATATAAAAGTAAAAATATTAGATTTAAAATTTTTATTAAAGCATTGACATTTTTTGTCATTTTCCGTCTTATCTTATCATGCTAAGTTTATTTTTAATGCATTGATTATTATTTTAATATAATAATATCAATGTGTTACATTTATATTTATTTTGTTTTTCTTGTTGGTTTATTTTTTGCATCTACTAAAGTATTAATAAAAAGAGAGTAAAAATGAAAAAGATTAGTGAAGGTTTTTCATTAATAGAATTAATGGTCGTTATTGCAATCATTGCAATTTTAGCGGCAATTGCTATTCCGATGTATCAGGATTATTTAACAAGAGCAAAGTTAGCTGAGGTGTTTACCGCGGCTGCAGGTGTAAAAACTCGTGTTGTGGAATATTACTCATTAACTCATCAATGTCCAGTGAATACTGGTGGAAATTCGGAGATAGCCCCTACAGATTATGCAACATCAATTATTCAAGAGATTAATGTTGTTAGCTCAAGTAGTGGGTGTGATATTAATGTAAAAATTAAGCCTGATGCAGCATTAGCTTCGGAGGTTCGGGGAAAGACCATCAGTTTGCAATTGATACCTGCTAATATATCAGGTGCTTTTGCTTGGACTTGTACGAGCGACATACCTTCGAGCAGTATGGGGCGATATTTGCCAAAAGTCTGTAATTAAAAGATTTGCCATATTTAGCCCTCTTTATAGAGGGCTTTTTTTATTTCTTAGTTTTTATTGCATCAGATAAGTCATTGCATAACGATAGTACATCATTAATAGCGATTTGATCTGTTTCTGCATTTTCAATGAGAGAGACAAATGCAGAGCCTACGACAACGCCATCAGCTAGTTTCGCGATGTTTCTTGCTTGTTCTGTTGTTTTGATGCCGAAACCTACACAAATTGGAAGTGATGTATGGCGGTGAAGTCTTTCAATTGCTGTTTTAATTTGGTCGTTAGTAGCACTTCCTGTTCCTGTAATTCCAGCTACTGAAACATAGTAAACAAAGCCTGAGCTATTGCTTAATACTCTTGGGAGACGATGATCATCTGTAGTGGGGGTTGCAAGTCGAATAAAATCAATATCTTCACTCTGTGCGTGTATGCAAAGATCAGCATCATGTTCTGCTGGAAGGTCAACAATGATTAAACCATCAACACCTGCTTGTTTTGCCGCTTTGGTAAAATCTTTCACACCAAAGTGGTGGATAGGATTAAAATAGCCCATTAAAACGATAGGAGTATGCTGATTATTTTGTCTAAAGGTGGCCACCATTTCTAATACTTTTAATAGTGTTTGTCCGTTCTTCAATGCTCGCAGTGATGCTTTTTGAATCGTTGGTCCATCTGCCATGGGATCAGTAAAAGGCATTCCTAGTTCAATAATATCGGCACCTGCACTTGGTAGCTGTTGTAATAAGCTAAGTGATGTTTGATAGTTAGGATCACCCGCGGTAATAAAGGTAACAAGAGCCGTTTGTTTTTTCTCTTTAAGTGTTGTAAAACAATTAGCTATACGACTCATAATTGATGTTCCTTAATATAATTCATAACAGTTTGCATGTCTTTATCTCCACGTCCAGAGATATTTACGACCATTAAATGATCCTTTGGTAAGTTAGGTGCACGTTTAATCGCTTCTGCCAATGCGTGGGATGATTCAAGAGCAGGAATAATACCTTCTTGTCGGCAACAAATTTGAAAAGCGTTCATGGCCTCATCATCATTGATTGCTACATATTCTGCACGCTTTATTTCGTGTAACCATGAGTGCTCGGGTCCAATTCCAGGATAGTCTAGCCCTGCAGATATAGAGTGAGCATCTATGATTTGTCCATCACTGTCTTGTAGTAGGTAGGTACGATTTCCGTGTAGTACGCCAGGTGTTCCTCCTGTTAAACTGGCGGCATGTTTGTTCGTGTTCACGCCATGGCCTCCTGCTTCTACACCAATTAATTGAACAGATTTTTCATCAATAAAAGGATAAAATA
>CAYNAM010000143.1:0-6062 GCA_964395065.1 uncultured Ventosimonas sp. | reverse complement strand
TTATAATACCTGCTTGGTAGGCTTCCTCTATTGCTTGTGCGGGTTTGGTTTTGCTTACAGCCAGTAAATGGATTTGCTCAAGGTCACGTTTTGCCGTAGCTGCAGCTTGTGTGATACGTTGCTTAATAAGTTCAATATTTTTACTTATTTGTGACATTTCTAACCTGTATGTAATGAATATATGGTATATTTAACTGCATCATTTTAGCATGCTTTCATAGATTATATGATTTTTTAAGGTTTTGGTACTTATGGAAATTACAGAGTTATTAGCCTTTAGTGCAGAGCATAAGGCATCGGACTTACACCTCTCTGCAGGTTTACCACCCATGATTCGTGTAGATGGTGATGTGCGTCGTATTAATTTACCTCCGCTTGATCATAAACAAGTCCATGCACTTATTTATGACATCATGAATGACCGTCAACGTAAAGACTATGAAGAAATGTTTGAAACAGACTTCTCTGTTGAAGTTCCTGGCCTTGCACGCTTTCGGGTAAATGCTTTTAATCAAAACCGTGGGGCCGCGGCTGTATTTCGTACCATTCCCTCAAAAGTATTGACCATGACTGAGCTTGGTATGGGCGATGTATTTGAAAAAATCTGTAATAACGACCGTGGCCTTGTATTGGTTACAGGACCTACTGGTTCGGGTAAATCAACCACATTGGCGGCGATGGTTGACTATGTCAACGCAACACGTTATGAGCATATTTTAACCATCGAAGACCCGATTGAGTTCGTACATGAATCTAAAAAATGTCTTGTGAATCAGCGTGAAGTACATCGTGATACCTTAGGCTTTAATGAAGCGCTTCGTAGTGCTTTGCGTGAAGACCCTGATATTATTCTAGTGGGTGAGTTGCGTGACTTGGAAACTATTCGATTGGCCTTAACCGCGGCAGAAACGGGACACTTGGTATTTGGTACATTGCATACCAGCTCAGCGGCTAAAACAATTGACCGGATTATTGACGTGTTTCCAGCAGCTGAAAAGTCAATGATTCGCTCGATGTTATCAGAATCTTTACAAGCAGTTATCTCTCAGCGCTTGGTGAAAAAGATTGGTGGTGGGCGAGCAGCAGCCCACGAGATTATGATTGGAACCTCTGCTATTCGTAACCTTATCCGTGAAGATAAAGTGGCACAGATGGCCTCTGCAATTCAAACGGGTGCACAGGTAGGTATGAAGACAATGGAAGGTAGCTTGAGGCTACTGGTAGAAAAAGGATTAATTGAACGTGTTCATCTAAGAAAATTTGAGGCCTAGTGGCCAATTTAGTTGAACAATAATATATTTTTTTTCTAATTTTAGGGTAAAACGATGGAGTTTGAACACCTATTACAGACTATTGTCGATAAAAAGGCATCTGACTTATTTCTAACGGTGGGAGTGCCACCTTGTATTAAAGTGGATGGGAAGCTCTCACCTTTACCTATGGAAAGGCTTTCTGGTGATCGAGTAAAAGAGCTTGCCCGCAAGTTGATGAGTGAGCGCCAACAAAAAGAGTTTGTGACAACGCAAGAGTGTAACTTTGCAGTCAGTTATCCGGGTGTTGGTCGTTTCCGTGTCAGTGCTTATATCCAACGAAATCAAGTAGGTATGGTTTTAAGACGGATTGTGACGGATATCCCAACCATTGACCAGTTGGGCCTTCCTAAAATGATTAAAGATCTCGCTATGGTAAAGCGTGGTTTAGTGTTATTTGTTGGTGCAACTGGAGCTGGTAAATCAACCTCATTGGCGGCTATGGTGGATTACCGCAATACACATTCAACGGGCCATATTATTTCTATTGAAGACCCTATTGAATATTTGTTTAGCCATAAAAACTGCATTGTAACACAACGTGAAGTTGGGTTAGATACAGAGTCCTTTGAAGTGGCTCTAAAGAACACATTACGTCAAGCTCCTGATGTGATTATGATTGGTGAGGTGCGGACTCGTCAGACCATGGAGTATGCATTAGCGTTTGCTGAAACAGGCCATCTTTGTTTAGCAACGCTGCATGCTAATAATGCTAACCAAGCATTGGATCGTATCATCAGCTTCTTTTCTCCTGAACGTCATTCACAAATATGGTTGGACTTATCTTTAAATTTACGTGCTATTGTTGCGCAACAGCTAATACCAGATAAAGCAGGTGTAGGTCGTCATGCGGCGGTAGAGATATTATTAGGAACGCCGCTTGTTTCAGATATGATTCGGACTGGTCAGGTCACTGAATTGAAAGGTATCATGGGGCGTTCTGTTGAGTTAGGTATGCAGACGTTTGACCAAGCACTATTTAGCTTATTTGAACGTGGCTTGATTACTTATGATTCGGCTTTAGCTTGTGCAGACTCAGTGAATGATTTACGCTTAATGATTAAGTTGCATTCGGAAAAGCAAGGCGTACAAAAGAAAAATGATTTCTCGGGTGTTAAGTTGAGAGATTATGATGAAGAAGATGAGTTAGATATTTAATTGAAAAAGCCCCTCTTTTGAACTGATCTCATAAAGTTGGACACTTACTTAGGAGCTTTGTAAGGTAAGAGTTGAGTTCTGTATTGAACAGAACTCAGCCCGTTTAATTTTACTTTAATTCGATCATGATTGTAATTAGCGTTTGTGTTAGCTCAGAGCTTTTCGTTTTGAAGAGGTATCTGTCCATTTAGATTTGAGCTACATTTTTTGATCTGACCTTGTTTTAGTGGAGAGTTTTATTAAATTATTTTATCTGTCTATTTTCAAATTGAACAGGTGACAAATAATTTAAATGGAAATGTTTTCTTACATGGTTATAATAAACTTCAAAATACCATAAGATCATAGATTTAGCCTGTGTGATATTTTCAAGTTTATGCTGATATATCTATTCTGTTTTAAGGGTATGAAAGAAACTTTCAACCACTGTATTATCCCAACAGTTTCCCTTGCGACTCATACTGCATGTTAAGTTATAAGCTGTTAATATAGCTTGGTAATCATCAGAACAATATTGACTAACACGGTCACTATGAACAATCACTTTGCTTGGGTAACCACGATGCAGCATTGACATAGTTAGTGCTTGCCATACCAGTGAGCTTTGCATATGGGTATCCATTTATCCATTGCCCAACCAATGATTTTGTGTGAACAAAGTACTGTGTGGCCTTTTTTAGGATTTCAATCTCCCGCTTGCGTAACTCAAGCTCTTTTTTCATAACCTTATTTTGACGTTCTAGATCTTGATAGTCAGGTTTCTTATTTGATTGTATCAATTAATTGGTAGGCTTATTCATCGTTTGTTGTATCCAATTACACAGGGTTTTGTATTTTATACCCAAGTCGTTGGCTGTTTGTCGATAGGTTTGATCACTACTTAGTGCTAAATTGATAGCTTCTTGTTTAAAACTCGCATCGTATTTTGTGCTCATTAGAGACTCCTTTTTAAGGGTTAAATGTCTCCTCTAAATCGAGGTCACATCACTATTAAATGATAATAATCATATAGCGGATGCTAATAAAGACTTTGCATACGGATGCTGAACATAGGCGAGTTGCTCTGTCTCACATCGTTCGATGATCTTTTTTTGATACAAAAAAAGCACTTGATCACAGAAGTAGCATACGGTTTGTATATTGTGAGTAATAAAAAGATAGCTTAAGCCTAACTCATATTTAAGCTTTTCTAACAAGTCGAGAATTTGCACTTGGGTAGGAATATCTAACGAGCTAATAGGTTCATCTAAGATAATGAGTGAGGGTGATGTAGCTAGTGCTCGTCCGATACAAACGCGCTGAGCTTGCCCTCCTGATAACTCATGAATATAACGATACATAAGCTTAGAAGATAAACCAACACGTTCAAGGATTTTTTCAACTTCTGCTTGTAATAGTTGTTTAGGGATATAACCATTAATTTGTAACGATTCTGCAATGACCTGCATGACGTTCATGGTAGGGTTAATTGAGGTGGTATAATCCTGAAATACCATGCTAATGCGTTGTTTTCTCTGGTTGGTGGGTAGTCCATCTAGTAATACTTCGCCACTGTCAGGCATTTCGATACCGCTAATAATATGGGCCAAGGTTGTTTTACCACTGCCACTTTCGCCAACCAGTCCAACACTTTGTCCTTTTTCTATTTGAAAAGAAACATCTTCAATGATCACATGCTCATGCTTGGGAGAAAGAGAATGGGTATGGAGATAAGATTTTCGTAAGTGATTAACCGTTAATAACATGGGGTTTACTCATGATTTTTTCAAAACGTTGTGTTAGTTTACGGCGAGTTTCTAATAGAAAACGAGTGTAAGGGTGTTGGGGGGCATTAAATAATTGTTCTTTGCTAGCATACTCAATGAGCTCTCCCTCTTTCATCACTGCAATGTCATCGGCTATCTCTTTGACCAAGCTTAAATCATGGGTGATAAAGATAAGGGTCATGTTTTGTTGTTTGATAAGCTGCGTCAGTTGTTGAATGATTTCATATTGGGTGATTGCATCCAACGAGGTAGTAGGTTCATCAGCAATGATAATAGTGGGATCAAGCGCTAAAGCGAAGGCGATCATTACGCGTTGTAGTTGGCCGCCACTGAGTTGGTGGGGATGACTACCTAAAAGATTATGGACTTGGTCGAGTTTGGTTTTTTGAAGTGCTGAGGTTATACGTTGCTGTTGTTCTTCATGAGAGAGACTAAAGTGGCAAGCCAATGTTTCTATAAATTGTGCACCAATGGTCATCATGGGGTCAAAGGCGCCCATTGCATTTTGTACAATTAGATTGATCTGTTTTCCACGTAGTTGTTGCCACTGTGTGTTGTTATAATTTAAGAGAGATTGCTGCTGAAATTGAATTTGCCCTATGGCTGTAAGAGAAGCGGGGAGTAATCCCATGATGGCTTTAGACAATAAACTTTTTCCGCTACCACTTTCCCCAACAATAGCCAGGGTACGGTGCTGATGAACTGTTAAGCTAAGCTTATTTAATAGCGGTTGTTGGTTTTTGTTATCAATAATCGAAAGGTCACGAATATATAGCAGGGATTGTTTAGGCATGGTGGTTTTCCGCTGTAACGCTGTGATCAAATCGATTAGTTGGGTCAAAAACATCGCGTAAAAAGTCACCTAATCCATTAAATGCTACAACGACAAGGGTAATCATTAATCCGGCAGGTAACATTTGCTCAGGGTGTGAAAGCATAACGGTTTTAGCCGTGTTTAGCATGCTTCCCCATTCAGGGGTGGGTGGTTGCACGCCTAGCCCTAAAAAAGATAAGGCTGAAATTGTTAGAATAACAGCACCAATATTGGTAGAGGCAAGTATGATCATATCAGTGGCGGTCATGGGTAAAATATGGCGGTGTAAAATACGCCATGGTTTAATGCCAATGATTTGTGCATAGCGCACATAGTTTTGATGAGTGTATTGAACGACTGCTCCACGAATCATCCGTGCATACCAAGCCCATTTAACCACAACAATGGCGAGTATGATATGGTTGATGCCTGGCCCTAGTATGCCGACGAGGGCTAAGATCATCACTACCTCAGGAAATGAGAGCATCATGTCACAAAAGCGCATGATGATACTATCCACTGTGCCGCGAAAATACCCTGCGATTAATCCTAAAAATGCACCTAAGAGAATAGTTAGTAACATGGCGAAAAAAGCATAAAAAATGGTGGTACGTATACCATAGATAAGTCTTGAGAAAATGCATCGCCCTAGGTTGTCGGTTCCTAATGGATAGGTCCAACTCATTGCATGGTATTTGATGCGAATATTGGTCAGTGTAGGGTCATGGGGGACAATCCAAGGTGCAAAAATACCCATTAAGAAAATGATAATGAGCGTAGCTAAACAGGCTTGTGCAAACCAGTCTTTTTTCAAATGATGGATAAAATGAGACCACATACTTAATGTCTCCTCAAGCTGGGGTTGAGTTTAAGCTGTAATAGGTCAATCAGGAAATTAAACACCAAGAATAATAATGCAATCAGTAAAATATAGGCCTGTATCATTGGGTAGTCACGTCCTAATATGGCGGCCACACATAAGCGGCCAATACCTGGCCAAGCAAAAATATTTTC
>CAYNAM010000142.1:0-6069 GCA_964395065.1 uncultured Ventosimonas sp. | reverse complement strand
ATTATCCTTATTTAATAGGAGATTTTAAACAGGTATCTCAAGATATTAAAACACTTCTCACATTCAAACTACCAGACAGTAACCCTCGTGGATTAGCACCAATCATTCAAGGACTAGGTTTAGGAGCATTGAGCATTGCTGTTTTTTCAGGAGCCAGTTGGTTTATAATGTGGCTAAATGGATTCAATTCACTTGCCATATCATTTTTATCCTATCACAAAATACTTGTTGGACTAATCGAAATCTACATTGTCGGACATGGTATAATGGCCATTTTGCACTTTGCAAAATGGTTATATCAGCGCTGATAATTATTTTAGCAAATACATATTTAAAATGTTATTAAGTATAGGATAAATCTATGGAGCTACTAGACCCCAAAATAGTTAAACAAAAGATATCTGATAATACTACTTTACTCATTGATATAAGAAGTAATAATGAATACTTATCAGAACATATAGATGGCGCTATTAATATTAATCCTGATGATATAAAAAATTATAATTACAAGGATAAGAATGTTATTTTTTATTGTCTCTCAGGCGTTAGAACTCAAAGGCTTAAAGAGAAACTCATAACACTGCCCTCCCAAAAATCTTTCATCATGAAAGATGGGATAAACGGCTGGAAAATAGCTGGGTATACAACTGTAAAGAATCATAAATATCACATGACTATTATGCAACAAGTACAAGTCACAATATCACTACTTTTATTTATTAGCCTTCTATTAAGTTATACCATTTCACCTTGGTTTTCTCTAATTATTTTATGTATAGCCACTGGTCTAATGGTAGCGGGTATAACAGGATTTTGCGGTATGGCTGCATTTCTTTCAAAAATGCCGTGGAATAGAACGTAATCCAATAAGGATCTTTATATAAGAATAGGACGATGAAAACACACAGACAATTAAAATCCTGCATATATTGATATACAGGAGATACCTGACGGAATATGCAACAGCCATTATACATTCCAATATAAGCTGACCTATACACATTGAAATTTATTATATAATATACTTGTTTTCAATATGTTAATAATATATTTATCTAAACAATCTTAGTCAAATATAATCTAATCTGTAAATTAATGGCATACTAGATAGTATACTTATATAGGTTTTTATATGGCAATTCTAACGGATACTAAGGCACGTAATATTGAGCCTGATGAGAAAGCAATTCCTCATGGTGGTGTGGTTGGTTTAGCATTCTTCTAAGACTAAAGGACGCGGTAAGTGGATATTACGGCATGAATGCACCACATTTATCGGTGATTAAACTTACTTATCCCTTGTTATCTATGAATGTTTTTTAAATCGATAAGAGTCATTACCTATTTCGATAATCTCAAAGTGATAAACTAGTCTATCGAGTAAAACCGCTGTCATTTTTTCATCAGCAAAGAGTTTTGCCCATTCAGAGAACACGAGGTTGGTCGTGATAATTATGCTAACTTGTTCATGTAGCTGACTAATTAGGTGAAATAGTAAAGCACCTCCCTTTTGGCTAAAGGGCAAATAACCTAGCTCATCAAGGATGATAAGGTCACTCTTTTGTAATTGCGGTGTTAGTTTATGTTGTTTGGTTTCTTTGTCTATTTCCAACTTATTAGCCAAGTCTAGTACATTACAAAAGCGTACTTTAGCTCCATCAGCTGCTGCTTTTAGTCCCAGTGCGGTAGCTATATGTGTTTTTCCTGTTCAAGAGCCACTGACTAAGATCAGATTGCATTTTTGCTTATTGGGCTAAGCTTTTTTGTTGTAGAAACTTAGCTTGATTAACACGGTATTCCTGTCTTTGCTGTTGCCCGACCAATAATAAACGGCCTAAAATATCCATGATATGGCATTTACGTCTTATACCTTCAGTCACTATCTCATCCCATTTATCCACTCCAACAAAATAATTATTTTCATTATCCTGAAAAAATATTTAATAAAAATTAATCTAATTATTAATACTATTTAACACCCACCAATTTTAAGTACTCCCTTTGTTGAAGTAGAGCAAAATAAAAAACCTGCTATGCAGGTTTTGGATAAATAATCTTGTTTAATGGACATTAAACTAATAGTTTAAAATTTCCAGTTTACATTTAAATTTAAGCCATGATTTTTAACATTACGTGATAACAACCCGCTGTAACTTGCTGATATCGATAAATTATTTGTCGTTTTAAAGGTCAAGCTTGGCTTGATCAAAAAGCCATCTTTTGAAGCAGCAACACTTTGAATATTAAATGATTTTGCACTTTGGTTTAAAGAGAGTTCATATTCACGATCCCGATTAAATTGGTGCTGCCATCCAAACTCATTAGCAAACAAAATGGTATTACCAGTACTCGTTGCCCACTGTTTGCTGATTCTAGCTCCAGCCGTTGATAAAAAAAGATCTTTACTTTGCTTATCTGCTGTTAATCCAAATGTTGAGTGATCATTTTCATTAATCGCATCTGCTTTAGCGTTGACATAAGCCAAATTAACGAAAGGCTCAACTTCTAAATCAGCCAACATTATGCCATAACTCAGTTCACTGAATACTTGACGGGTGTGAACATTATATTTGTCGGTTAATTTTGAATACGCAACTGTTCTTGATGCCTCAACTCTATTCCACGAATAAACACCACCAGCTCGTATAGTCCAATTTTGAATTCGATGATCCCCATAAATACCGACATGGTAGCTATCGATATTGGCACTGGCTCGCTTATCATATTTTTCATCTAAATCGCTTCTTGTAATACCTGCTACAATCCCAAACGTTGTATTTTCCTTTTCATCAAATGCTTTATCAACCCCAACCATGAAACCGTGGGTTTTACTATCAAACCCTTTAATACCATTACCATCACTTGTTTTACTACGTTGAGCGATAAAACTGCCCCACACCCCAAATGGCTTTCCTTTTATTTCATTACTCTCATTAACAGCACGATTGCTTATTAATCGATTATTGATTAAATCGCGCGAATAACGACTTTCGTTTAATAAAGATGAGAAAGCATCTGCATAAACTTGACCTGATATCTCAGTATAAAGCTGCCTTATTTGAGGCGATTGTGCCGATGTACTGCCTATCACCATATTATAGATAGGGTGGCTGGTATTTAAATTTTCAACCATATTGGCAACGGAGTACTGATTAGAATTACTTGCAATATCAGCGAATTTTTTCGTATTACGTGTTAAGGCAACATGAACATCATTCTGTCCTTGTGATAAAGTTGAATCAATAAATTGATATGGATTATCAATCTTTACAAACTGTCCTGTAATTCCATTCGCTGCTGAAAGTATTTGATATGATTGACCAAGAACGTTATAAATATTATTTACAGTAGATAAATTGATCTTTATCGTATTATTATCATTTAATGAAACAGCACCTGATGAACTTAATCCTTGTTTAGTTACATTGCTATTAATATCAACAGCATAAGTTGCTTGATTGGCGAAGACCAAATTGCCTACTTTACCATCTCCACTAATTGTTCCGTCTTTTTCAACAGTAATGTTTGAATGCTCTAAACTACCGGAGACAACTAATTGACCTTCGTTGATCATTGTTAATCCATTAAATGTATTATCCCCAGATAACTCTAATGTGCCAGTGCCATTTTTTTCAAAATTACCGTTTCCTCCGATATCATTATTCCAAACATCGTAAGTATTCAACCCACCTTTATCTGCATCCATATAAATACTAACATTTCCATTGATAGATCCATATCCTCCTGCTGCATCAAATAGATTAATTCGTGCCCAACCTGAACCATCATCTAATGCATGACCCGACTCAATTTCTGTTGTTGCGATCACATCACGTCGTTGTTCTGCCGTTAGATAAGGGAAACGTGTTTCAATAAGTACTTCAGCACCAACAGGAACAACTGGAGCTAGAGTTGTATCACCGATAGGATCTAATCCATAAGTGAGTCGGTATCTATAGTCAGCTCTATTTTGTGCTAATTGTTCTTTAGAAATAGGAGCATCTTTAGCAATACAACCAGAAATAGAGGCATTACAGCCATTTCCTAGCATATTGCGTAAATCTTTTTGTGCATCATTCATTAACGACTTAAAATCACCCGTAGTTTGCATCGTGCTACCGAGTACAGAAATATTTTGATTCAAATACTCTGGATTATTATTCAATATTTGAGCCAATGTATACGTTGTCATGATGCGCGCACCAATCACATCTAATGCATAATGAACCCCTAATGTGACACGACTATTACCATATTCAGATCCCCTAAGTGCAAAGTCTTGAAATTTTTCTGGTAATAATTGAGCAAACAACAAGGTTGAGGTAAAACCAAAAGCAGAGTGCCCACTTGGAAACGAAGCATTACTTGAAACAGTTGGCAAAATATCATTTGCAGAATCGGTTTTATCACCAAAAAAATCCTTCCCAGTAAAACTGTCCACCTTGCCATCAACAGCTGGATCTTTCCCTGCAACAACTTGTACAGGACGAGAGTTACCAGATGGATTTTTATAGTCATTTAATGGATTGTATGCGGCATCATAGACATTTTGAATCCCCCCACTTGGCAGTAAATCTCCCGCATAAACCGTTTTACCATCTGATGTACCATTTGCCAAATAGTTTTTTGCAAATCCAGAATCAATTTGAATCAAGGAGTTCACTTGGAGAAACAAATTTTTAAAATTTGGCGAAAATGTTTTTGATGTGTAATTACGCTCAATGCTATTTTGCTCAGAAAAAATCTTATTCATAGTAGGGCCCATAGCATCAGCAACTAACAGGCCATTACTCATTGAACCAACAAGTGCGGCAAGAGTATTATCATAAATTGCTTTTTGCCTTTGAGCTTCACCTGAATTATTATTCACTGCTAAGGATATTGCCAAATTTTGTTTTAAGAGATTTTGCCCCGCAACACTATTATTTAATGTACTGAAATTACTTAATAACTTAGTGGCATCAACAGTACGATTAGCAACATCAGCGGCATAAATTTGATGGCTTAAACCAGTAATAACCAAAATGGCGATGATGTTAGGTAAGTTTCTTGATTTCACATTCACTCTCATTTGATATAGGTTAAATCGATAAATGCGGCGCAGTATAACAAGTAAATATGACAAAAATATTACTTGATCTACCCAGAATTTGGAGTAGCACATATCAAATTTAAAAGATGAGATCGAACAGTTAGGCTAACTTATGGAGAATCTATCGAGAGATGGATTTAGTTTATTGGTTATCAGTAGCTTAGAAGATACCTTTCCATTAAAAACTAATCTGGATAATGACATTTTTACATTAAATGAGTAGCAGTTGGCTAAAGAAATCAGCTCCCTATCCTTATAAAAAAAGCAAAAGACACAACTATCACGCAAGAGGATATAAGTTCTTTGCTATGGATGGTGCTAACAAGAAACAAACTATTGTTTATGGTGATCTTGCCGATGACTTAGGTTTAAAGGATAGGCATTATAGTGCTTTTAAAAAACCATTAACATTAATAGCTCAATTTTGTGAAGATAACGATTTGCCTTCATTAAATTTCTGAATGGTTCGCCAGGATACTAAACGGTCTCCTCTTATGGAGTCTCAAAGTGATAATACGCCGAAATATAAGGATGAGCTAGATAAAATATATGAGGTCAATTGGATTGATTATTAGTCAAAATTTGAGGATTTTATTAACACTAAAAAATAAGTAGATAGCTTAGTTATAATCGAAAGATTATAGATGTTATTATTAAATTAAGAATAAAAATATAGCGTCTATTAAATTTACTCTAAAGAGATACAACGGAGGTTAATTTAAGCTAAGCATGAATAGAATACCGACATCCAACAAAAAAACTATTGATTTATTAATGGTTTTTTCTTTTACTTGGCGGAAGATGCAGGAATCGAACCTACCTCAGCCCAATAGGCTGACAACGGTTTTGAAGTCCTTTAATCAATTAATGTAGAAACAATAAGTTATTTATAAATCATTTCCGCATTAATTCTTTTTTCTACAATTTTAATTCTTTGATTTTACGATATATATTTTTTTCATGCGGAAATGATT
>CAYNAM010000141.1:0-6098 GCA_964395065.1 uncultured Ventosimonas sp. | reverse complement strand
ATTAACCCCAAGAGCATTTGTACCGATAAAGACATAGCCTTTTTCTTGTGCCAAATATTTTAAAGCGGCAATTGAAGCACCTGCATATTGCCCCGAGTAGTGAGCATGATGCCGATAAAAATCAGCTTGATATGGGATCGAAATAGGATATAAATCACCCAGTACCGACGAATATTCAGCGATAATAATTGCAGGGTTAACCGTGTTGATTGCTTGCCAAACCCAATAATCATTGCCATCAATGTCGATACTTAAAATACCTATTTCACCTGTAAAACCTGCTTCCTTAAAAATATCATTAATATTATCTTTGGTTATAAAAGAACAAACAGCTTTTAAATTATATTGCCAATAAATACTGTCTTGCCTAATTGCTTGAATATTTTTAGGGTCACCATCAATGATTAAGCCTTTCCAGTTCTTATTCATTAATAAAAAACGTGTATTAGCCTCCTGATAACTCTCCACCCCAAACTCAATAAAGGTTTTAGGTATCATAGGTAACTTGGACACTAACCAGTCAATAATGCCATCTTCGCCATTTTGTGAAAAAACTTTAAACTCAACAGCACTTAATTCTTTAATTGAGTCATAGGTATTATGTGTGACAGAAAGCTGCTTACCGGCCAACAGCATCAGCGTATTTAATGACTCTTTTTCTGAGAACACTAAATTTCTACCTATTTTTCCTAATATCCTTTTAACGATTCGCTTCATAAAACAATTGTTCCCTAATCAATCAACGCTTACTATTTTGATTATAATAAATACCGTTTTATTATATATACCAAATTGTTTAAATCTCAAATAATTTAACTATACCTCATAGTTTATTTAGTTAATTAATTAACTAAAAATCACCTATATAACCTTATAATAAAAGTATTAAATAAATTAACTTTTCATAAATATTAAATAAAAATCATAATTTTTTATCATAATTTAATTAAATAACTAATCGTTTATTGACTTATATAAAGTAAATAACTCTTTTTCAAATAAATCAAACTAAAGTCTAGTTAATGTATTTTAAAGAAGGTGCGATAGTTTTTAGATTGCATCAATAGAAAAATAGAATCAAACCGTTAGATATTATTAATTTTATTAATAGCAAAGTATCACTATAATTAACCGCAACAACCTGTTTATTGATGGAGAATGACTATGACTAAAAAAACGGTTTTAACCTCAGCCAGTGGTGCCCCTATTGCTGACAATCAAAACTCTCGTACTGCTGGTCCTCGTGGACCTGTAACACTTGATGATTTTCAACTTGTAGAAAAATTAGCTCATTTTAATCGTGAGAACATTCCTGAAAGACGCGTCCATGCAAAAGGCTCAGGTGCCCATGGTACATTTACAGCAACAAAAGATATCAGTCAATACACACACGCAAAACTATTTGAGAAAGGTAAACAATCACCTATGTTCGCTCGTTTCTCTACCGTAGGTGGTGAAAGAGGCTCAGCAGATACAGCTCGTGACCCTCGTGGGTTTGCATTAAAGTTCTACAGTGAAGAAGGCAATTTTGATATTGTAGGAAATAACACACCAGTATTCTTTATTCGTGATGCACTTAAGTTCCCTGATTTTATTCATACGCAAAAACGTGATCCTAAAACAAATTTAAAATGTGCTCGCATGATGTGGGATTTCTGGTCACTTTCTCCTGAATCTTTGCATCAAGTCACTATTTTGTTCTCTGACCGCGGAATCCCTGACGGTTATAGACACATGCATGGTTATGGTAGCCATACCTACAGTCTTATTAATAAAGACGGTGTACGCACATGGGTAAAATGGCATTTTAGAACCAAACAAGGCATAAAAAATATACATCCAAGTAAAGCGGGAGAGCTTGCAGGCTCTAACCCTGACTACGCTCAAGATGACTTATTCCATGCTATTGAGCGCGGTGACTACCCAAAATGGGGTGTTTATATTCAAGTTATGTCAGAAGAGCAAGCAGCAAAACGTGCAGAAAATCCTTTCGATGTCACTAAAGTTTGGTCACAAAAAGAGTTCCCATTAATTGAGGTGGGTGAGTTTGAATTAAACCGTAACCCACAAAACTACTTTGCAGAAGTAGAGCAAGCAAGTTTTGCCCCAAGTAATGTTATTCCTGGGACTGGATTATCACCTGATAGAATGTTACAAGGTCGCGTATTTGCCTATGCTGATGCTCAACGCTATCGTGTGGGTACTAACTATCAGCAACTGCCTGTTAATGCGCCTAAATGTCCTTATCACAACTATCAACGTGATGGTTCAATGCGTTTTGATGGAAACAGCGGTGGCGCTCCAAATTATGAGCCTAATAGTTTTGATGATGCGCCAAAACAAACTAACTTAAAAGATCCAGCATTCCCTCAAGCAGGATCAGGCCCTGAGTATCAATACGATCATCGTGAAGATGGCGACTATTATAGCCAAGCAGGTGCATTATTTAGATTGATGAATCCTGAACAAAAGGCACTGTTAATTGATAATATTGTGGGTTCAATGAAAGGTATCGATGAGGCAATACAACGTCGACAAATTGAGCACTTTACAAAAGCCGACCCTGCTTATGGAGAAGGTGTTAAAAGAGGATTAGGTCTTAAATAGTTAATCGAGCCAAAGTAAAGCTTGAGTTTAAAACTCAAGCTTTACTTTTAATAGCTCTACATGTTAAACACGCGCTTTTTGATGATTCTCTAAAAACCATTGGTACGCATTATTAAGCCCTGTTTCTAGATCAATACCAGACTGCCATCCCATCGCCTCTAAGCGAGAAACATCCAGTAACTTTCTTGGCGTACCATCTGGCTTACTTGTGTCAAATACTAACTTTCCAGTAAATCCTGTAATCTTAGCAATCAATTTAGCCAATTCTTTAATAGAGCAGTCCTTACCTGTACCAATATTGATATGAGATAGCATCGGTTGTGTATAGCGTTGATAGCTTGATTCTTCGAGCTCCATTACATGCACGCAAGCAGAAGCCATGTCATCAACATGCATAAATTCACGAAGAGGTGTTCCCGTTCCCCAAATCACAACCTCTTCTTGTTTATTTTCAACAGCCTCATGAAAACGCCTTAATAATGCAGGAACAACGTGACTATTTTCTGTATGAAAATTATCATGGGGGCCATATAAATTAGTTGGCATTACACTGCGATAGTCACGCCCAAATTGGCGATTATAGCTTTCACACAACTTAATGCCTGCTATTTTAGCAATTGCGTAAGGCTCATTTGTAGGCTCTAATTGCCCTGTTAATAATGCATCTTCTCTAATCGGCTGCTCAGCTAAACGAGGGTAAATACATGAAGAACCTAAAAATAATAATTTATTAATATTCGCTTTATGTGCTTCATGAATCACATTCGCCTCTATCATTAAATTATCATGAATAAACTCGGCGGGATAAGTATTATTCGCTAATATTCCCCCCACTTTTGCCGCTGCTAAATAAATCTGTTGAATTTTATTTTGCTCAAAAAACTGATGGACTGCCTGTTGGTCTAATAAATTTAACTCTTTTCGTGAACGAGTAATAATATTGGTATAGCCGATAGCTTTTAAACGGCGAACAATGGCTGACCCAACCATTCCTCGATGACCTGCAACAAAAATTGCTTGATCTAATGCATTCATAATACCTTAGCCCTCTAAACTCATCGGTAGCTTATAGCCATGTTGTTTTAACAAGGCATGTTGTTTAGCAATGGATAAATCCTCTTTAACCATTTCATGACACATGTCTTGAACACTAATTTCTGGTATCCAACCCAGTTTTTGTTTAGCTTTGGAAGGATCTCCCAATAAAGTTTCTACTTCTGTTGGGCGGAAATAACGTGGGTCAACACGAACAATTACATCACCCACGCGCAACGCAGGTGCATTTTCTCCATCAATAGCAGTGACTATGCCCTGCTCCTCAATTCCTTCGCCTTCAAATTTTAACGTAATACCTAGCGCTTGAGCAGACCAACTGACAAAATCACGCACAGAGTATTGTACACCTGTGGCAATCACATAATCTTCTGGTTTATCTTGCTGTAACATTAACCATTGCATACGAACATAATCTTTGGCATGTCCCCAATCACGCAATGCGTTCATATTCCCAAGGTACAAACACTTATCTAAGCCTTGCGCAATATAAGCTAAACCTCGGGTAATTTTGCGGGTAACAAAAGTTTCACCACGGCGTGGCGACTCATGATTAAATAAAATACCATTGCACGCATACATACCATAAGCTTCACGGTAATTTACGGTGATCCAATAAGCATATAGTTTAGCAGCTGCATAGGGCGAGCGAGGATAAAAAGGCGTAGTTTCTTTTTGAGGTATTTCTTGAACTAAGCCAAATAACTCTGAGGTAGATGCTTGATAAAAACGTGTTTTCTGTTCTAATCCTAATAAACGAATTGCCTCTAATAAGCGTAGTGTACCCAAACCATCCACATCAGCAGTATATTCAGGAGACTCAAAGCTTACAGCCACATGAGACTGTGCGCCCAAATTATAAATCTCATCGGGCTGTACTTGTTGAATAATACGGGTTAAATTAGAGGTATCTGTTAAATCACCATAGTGCAAAATAAATTGTTTATTTTCTACATGGGGGTCTTGATAAATATGGTCTATACGCTGCGTATTTAATGATGAAGCACGGCGTTTAATGCCATGCACCTCATAGCCTTTTTCTAATAAAAACTCAGCAAGATAAGATCCATCTTGACCTGTAATACCTGTAATCAGTGCTTTTTTAACCATTATGCTTCTCGCAAAAAGCCCTTGATGATAACTCGATCAGCAAGGGCTCACTTAACTTACTCGATAATTATTGTTCGTCAGCTAAGAAGAACCATGTATCTAAAACAGTGTCTGGGTTTAATGATACACTAGAAATACCTTGATCCATAAGCCATTTAGCAAAATCAGCATGGTCTGATGGCCCTTGCCCACAAATACCAATGTATTTATTGGCTTTATGACAAGCTTGAATCGCCATTGATAAGAGCTTCTTAATAGCAGGGTTACGTTCGTCAAACAAGTGTGCAATCACACCTGAATCACGATCTAGCCCCAAACTCAATTGTGTCATATCGTTTGAACCAATTGAGAAACCATCAAAATACTCTAAAAACTCATCGGCCATTAACGCATTAGAAGGTAGTTCACACATCATCACCACACGTAAACCATTTTCGCCACGTTTTAAGCCATAATCTGCTAAAATATCAATCACTTGACGTGCTTCATCCACTGTACGTACAAATGGGATCATCAGCTCAACATTACTAAAGCCCATTTCCTCACGAACACGCTTCATGGCACGGCACTCTAATTCAAAACAATCTCTGAATGAGTCACTGATATAACGAGAAGCCCCTCTAAAACCAAGCATAGGGTTTTCTTCTTCTGGTTCATAAAGCCTTCCACCAACAAGATTAGCATACTCATTGGATTTAAAATCGGATAAACGTACAATCACTTTTTTAGGATAGAACGCCGCAGCAATAGTACTTACACCTTCAACAAGACGATCAACGTAATAATCAACAGGGCTCTTATAACCTGCAATCCTTTTTTCTACGACTTCTTTAACATCAATCGGTAATGTATTGAAATTAAGCAATGCTTTAGGATGCACACCAATCATACGGTTAATAATGAACTCTAAGCGAGCAAGCCCCACCCCTTCATTGGGCATCATACTAAAATCAAAAGCACGATCTGGGTTACCCACGTTCATCATAATTTTAAACTTTAACTGAGGCATTTGATCAACAGCACTTTTGCGCACATCAAAGTTTAATTTACCTTCGTAAATAAATCCTGTATCCCCTTCAGAACAAGAAACCGTCACTTCTTGCCCATCTTTTAATAAACTCGTGGCATTACCACAACCCACTACGGCAGGAATACCTAATTCACGTGCAATAATCGCCGCATGGCACGTACGACCACCGCGGTTGGTCACAATAGCACTCGCGCGCTTCATGACAGGTTCCCAATCTGGGTCAGTAATATCATAGACTAATACATCACCCGGCTGTACCTTATCCACCTCTGTAATCCTTCTGACCATACGAACCACA
>CAYNAM010000140.1:0-6153 GCA_964395065.1 uncultured Ventosimonas sp. | reverse complement strand
TCGCTTGTTTGGGGGGTAGTTCAGGAAGATGATGAACTGAAAACCAACGAGCATCTTCAATTTCTTCAGGTTGTAGTGTTATTTCCCCATCATCGTATTCCGCATGAAAACCTAGCATAAGGGCATTGGGGTATGGCCAGTTTTGACTGGCAATATAGCGTAAGTTTTTAACTTTAATGCCTACTTCTTCTTGTACTTCTCGGTGGACGCAGTCCTCAACAGATTCTGAAGGTTCAACAAAGCCTGCCAACGTACTGTACATGTTGACAGTAAAGCGAGGAGAGCGAGCAAGTAATATTTCATCACCACGTGTGATAAGTACAATCATGCTGGGATTTATCCGTGGATAAACCTGATGCCCGCAGTGCTTACATTGCATGATATGTTGCTGACGATTAGCCTGCATCTTTTTTGCGCAACGGCCACAGTATTTATAGTCGATAATCCAAGTCGCCAATTGAGCTGAGTAGCCCAAGAGCTTGAAAGTGTTTAAGTCGGTTTGGAGCATTATGGGGCGTAGTGCTTGCCATTGAATATCATTGAATATGGAGAGTTGCTGTTTTAGTATCACCAAATAGATGGGGGTGTTTTTCCATAAGCCAAGACTTACTATCTGATAATCAGACCTTTTAAGCGGTTTACAAATAGCCGCAAGGTCAAAAATCACTTGCTTTTGT
Source organism: uncultured Ventosimonas sp. (assembly GCA_964395065.1). Taxonomy (GTDB): domain Bacteria; phylum Pseudomonadota; class Gammaproteobacteria; order Pseudomonadales; family Pseudomonadaceae; genus Entomomonas. The sequence continues at coordinate 5,476 of CAYNAM010000140.1, read as the reverse complement.
TGGCATAAAAATTGGTTATTGGAGTAAACCAATCCCCAATTTTTATGTGTTAGCTGTAGGGGAATAGTAGATCTTACGAAAGTGTCCATTTGTCAGGTCTTGTAAATGTGATGTCATCATCATCTTTTTTAGATGCACTGGCTGCTGTTTCTTGTTCCTCTTTACTTTCAGTTTGTTTATCTTCTAAGGGGGCAAGAGAAAATGCACTTTTGGCTTTTAGTGCTTGTAGTTGCCTTTCTTCTTCTTCTTTTTTTGCTTTAGAAATATCATCGGGTGTAGGCATTGTAAAAGAAGAGAAACTCTCTAGTTTAAAGTCAAGCGTGTTATGGTCAGCAGTTGATGGTGCTATTTCATTGGCTTCATTAGATGATTCCTCTTGGAATAGTGATGCCTCCATTTTTGTTGGCTCAGAACGTTCTTCGAATAATGTATCTTTGGTTTCTATAGAGAGAGGCATTTCCTTAAAAGATAAGGTTTCATCTGTGTTTGCTGATGGGGATTTTTCTTCAAAAAGTAACGGTTTGTCTATTTCAGGTGTAGATATCTCTTTGGTTGTAGAAAAAAAAGTATCTTTTTCTGGTGTTTTATAAGTGGTGGATGTATAGGGTTGTATCGCAGGTTTAGGTGCTATAGGAGTAGCTTTTGGTGCTTCAAAGTGAGGTGCATTGAGTGAGGTTAAACTCTCTTCGGCTAAGCTAAGCACTTCATTGTCAGCGTTATTGCCTTGCTGCATGCCTGTTTCAATAAAGAATTCTAGGCTAGCAAGAATATCTGCTAAATTGTCGAGTTGTTTTGTGTCTTGTAATACTTCTTGAATAAGCATGTCTTGGCTGATATAAAGACTGCATTGTCGAACAATTTGTGCCGCACGTGGTTGGTTTAAAAATAAAAGGCAGCCATATACTTCATCAAGTATTTGAGGCATGTTTTCTAAGAATTGTTTATCACCTTTGGATTCAACATAAGCTGTAATATTCAGTTGAGCTGTGCTGATAGATGATAATGTTTCTTTTACTGCAAGCTCACGACCTTGTTTTAAATAAAGGTTGGTTGTCGTTTGGTCTGTATTGTTGGGCGTAGCTTGTATCGTTTGGTTGCAAGATGCGTTTGCTTCATATTGTAAAACAATACTTTCAACATTTAAAATAACATCTGCTAAATTGTCTAATATTTTAGGGCTTAGGCTGTCTTTATCTTTGTTTTGTTCAAGAACACCTATTTGCTCTTTTAACATTACCTCTGCTTTATGTAAATTGACTAACGAAAGGGTTTTTAGTAATTTTTTGAGGTTGGTTAAGAGTGGATCTATAAGCTGTGTATAGTCTAGTTCTGCATTGGTAAAGTTGTCGATAGTTTGTTGGGTCTGTGTAAGCTCTTCGGTGATTGCCGCTGTGAATGAGCAAATAGCATCCTGACCAGGTCCAATGAGATTGGTTATTTCTGTTTCTAAAACACTGTTATTATATGAGAGTGGTGATAGGTTATAATCTGAAAACACAGTGAGTGCTTTAGGGCCTAATGCATTATCAAGTAATACAAGGTATAACAAATCTTTTAGCAATATTTCATTGCAAGGTTTATGGTCGATTTGAATATCACGCAATTGTTGGTCGATTTGTCTAAATACTCTTTTGCGTGCGGGGTAAGGCGTCATGTTGGAGTCGGTGAAGGACTCTAAGGCCGCGGCAGCAATGATACAAAGACGAACCCCTTGTTCTTGATTAATGACAGTTTGTAATCTATCAACCGCACGTGACATCATGCGTAAACTAGCTTCTTTGTTTTCTTCTTTAATGAGCCCGAGCAACCCAATTTGGTACATTTGGCGTAGGCGACCGAAAGCTTCATTATCAATGGCTTTGGGGATGGGAACAGCCAAAGGTGGATAGGAGAGTTTAATATCCGCAAAGAAGCTAATAGGTAGGGGGGGAAGTTTTTCTACGGCTCTCAAGTCATTAATTGCAGGTATTAATAGTTGAGAAAGTAAATCTGGATAATTTTCGATGTTTTCTAGGTAGCGACGTAGCTTAAAAATAGAAGTACTGAGTAAGCTTAAAATATCGTCACAATTTTTTTCTATATCTTCGGTGATAGCAGTCGCACGCTCTAACATTAAGTCAGTTAAGAGCATGGCGCCTTTAATTTCAATCAGGGCAAGTGAACCACGTATTTGTTGCAGTGCTTGTGTAAACTGTTGTAAAGACGCATTACTTTGACGTTCAGAAATGAACATTTCTAAACAACGCTCGGCATGATCTAACGTAATGAATAATTCACTCTTGACGAGATTAAGAAGAGTGATGATTGTTTTCATTTGTTTTGGAGCTGTTAATGCGGGAGTTGTAATATCATTCATTTATCATTGCCTAGATCGTTTACATATAGATAGTTCTAACATTGAATAAAATATCTATAGGGATTAAATTTCCATAACCCATTATTTAAAATAATACTCAGTCCATTATAGCTTGCTAGCGCAAACAATAAAATATGCTAAACAAATCTTATTGGTTAGCATGTATTAAAGTAATGACAGTATATAATAAAATTTAGTTAAATAACTATTTAATTTTGTTAGTTTTTACCTGTGAGAAGTGGGTCTCGCTATGAAAAAGATAACTATTTATGGTGGGAGGTGTATAATTTGTCGTCTATTTTGTAGTGTTAATGTATTTTAACTAAGAGAATTATTATGGCGACAAGTATGCCCACTCAAGGAAAAGAACCTTCAGGTAAGGAAAAGGCTAAGTCAAAAAAAGTAACACTGGCATTGTTAGTTGGTGCTATGGGTGTTGTTTATGGGGACATTGGTACTAGCCCTCTTTATACTCTCAAAGAAGTTTTCCATTTAAGTGGAATGGCTGTCAATCAATTAGAGGTGCTTGGCATCTTATCACTTATTTTTTGGTCACTGGTTTGGGTGGTATCCGTTAAATATGTCATTTTTATTTTAAGAGCTGATAACGAGGGAGAGGGCGGGACGATGTCTCTTATTGCCTTGGCTCAACGAGCGACAGAAAGCTACCCTAAATTACGTAAGGTGATTGTTTTATTAGGTTTATTTGGGGCGGGACTTTTTTATGGCGATAGTATGATTACGCCCTCTGTTTCAGTGTTATCTGCTGTCGAGGGAATCAGGTTGATTCCTTTTTTAAGTGAAATTGATGCTTTTATTGTACCTATTGCGGTTGTTATTTTAATTGTTCTTTTTGTTTTTCAACGATTTGGTACGGCAAGTATTGGTAAATTATTTGGCCCTGTGATGTTGCTGTGGTTTGCGGTGTTGGCACTATTAGGGGGGTATGGCATTATAAATAATCCTGAGGTATTGAAAGCTTTGAACCCACTGCGTGCCTTTGAGTTTGTGTATATGCATAAGGCGTTGGGTATGTTGATTTTAGGTGCAGTTGTTCTTGCATTAACGGGGGCTGAAGCATTGTATGCTGATATGGGACATTTTGGACGTGCACCTATTTCTCGGGCTTGGTTCTTTTTTGTATTTCCTGCATTAGTACTTAATTATTTTGGACAGGGTGCAATGATTTTATTACATCCGGCTAATATTCATAACCCTTTCTTTTTATTAGCGCCTCATTGGGCCTTAATGCCTTTAATTGCTCTCGCTACATTAGCAACGATAATTGCTTCGCAGGCAGTTATTTCAGGAGCTTATTCTCTGACACAACAAGCGATTCAACTTGGTTATCTTCCTAATATGCTGATCAAGCACACTTCGAGTGATGAAAAGGGGCAAATTTATATTCCCTTTATCAATTGGTCATTAATGGTGGGTGTGGTATTGTTGATTATCGGCTTTGGTTCTTCTTCCGCATTAGCCTCTGCTTATGGTATTGCTGTGACAGGAACTATGTTGATTACCACGTTATTAGTCTCAGTGGTAGTTATTTTCTTATGGAAGTGGCCTCTTTGGTGGGCTGTTCCTCTCTTGTTGGCTTTCTTTATGGTTGACTCGTTGTACTTGGCAGCCAACTTGCCTAAGGTTTTACACGGTGGCGAATTCCCTATTATAGTAGGTACTGTTTTGTTTATTGTGATGAGTACATGGAGTAAAGGGCGAGAGTTGCTTACTAAGAACTTGGAGGAAAATAGCTTGCCATTATCCAGCTTTATTTCCAGTATTCGCTTAGTCCCACCGCATCGTATTAAGGGAACGGGGGTTTTCTTAACTTCACGTTTAGATGTTGTACCGAATTCATTGTTATTAAATTTATTACACAATCAAGTCTTACATGAGAAGGTGGTGTTATTAACAGTGGTGGTTGATAACTTTCCCCGTGTACATCCTGAGAGACGGTTTGAAGTTGAGCTTTTTGGTGAGGGCTTCTATCGGGTTGTATTGCATTACGGTTTTATGGATGATCCTGATATTCCAAAAGCTTTACAACTTTGCCATTTAAATGAATTAGATTTTAGTAATATGACAACCACTTATTACTTAACAAGAGAAACCATTATTCCCTCTAGAATGGGGATGGCTCGTTGGCGCCAGGCGGTATTTTCTTTTATGATGAAGAATGCAAGCGCGAGTTTACGTTATTTTAATTTGCCAATGAATCGCGTGATTGAATTAGGAACACAAGTGGAAATATAACCATGAAAGAATGGCTAAATATAACCCCAAAAGCAGAGTTGCATTTGCATATTGAGGGATCGTTAGAACCTGAATTATTATTTAAAATTGCACAGCGCAATGGCATTGTTTTACCGTGGAGTGATGTTGAAAGCTTGCGTAAGGCCTATAATTTTAATAACTTACAAGAGTTTCTTGATTTGTATTATCAAGGCGCTGATGTATTAAGAACAGAGCAAGATTTTTATGATCTAACATGGGCGTATCTGCAAAAATGCAAAGAACAATGTATTACCCATGTAGAACCTTTTTTTGATCCTCAAACCCATACTGATCGTGGAGTGCCTTTTGAAGTCGTGATTAGTGGTATCAGCGCTGCACTAAAAGAGGCTAAGTATAAACTCGGTATTACAAGTGGTTTGATTTTGTCTTTTTTGCGTCATTTATCAGAAGAAGAAGCATTTAAAACGTTAGAGGAAGCGAAACCTTATCAAGACCATTTTATTGCGGTAGGGTTAGATAGTTCAGAGGTGGGGCACCCCCCATGTAAATTTGAGCGAGTGTTTGCAAAAGCACGTAGTGAAGGATTATTAGCTGTTGCTCATGCTGGGGAAGAGGGGCCGCCAGAGTATATTTGGGAAGCGTTGGACTTATTAAAAGTTACTCGCATAGATCATGGTGTACGTGCTATTGAAGATGAGCGTTTAATGCAGCGTTTAATAGAGGAGCAAATACCACTCACGGTGTGCCCTTTATCTAATATTAAGCTGTGTGTTTTTGATGAAATGAAGCAGCATAATATTCTTGATATGCTTGATCGAGGCGTTAAGGTAACAGTAAACTCAGATGACCCTGCTTACTTTGGTGGTTATGTGAATGAGAATT
>CAYNAM010000139.1:0-6222 GCA_964395065.1 uncultured Ventosimonas sp. | reverse complement strand
TCGACTATCGAAGAGCATCACATGCATAAAGAGTGGCTTGAAGTGTCACCTGCCGTCGTTGAAGCAGTGAAAGCTTGTAAGAAGCGTGGTGGAAGAGTGATTGCAGTAGGTACAACCAGTGTTCGTTCATTAGAAACGGCAGCATTAACGGGTGAGATAAAGCCTTTTACAGGAGATACAGAAATTTTTCTTTATCCTGGGAAGTCTTTTCATGTTGTGGATGCGTTAGTGACTAATTTTCATCTGCCAGAATCCACCTTATTAATGTTGGTTTCTGCTTTTGCTGGTTATGACCATGCAATGAATGCTTATAAAGTAGCCGTTGCTGAGCAGTATCGTTTTTTTAGTTATGGAGATGCGATGTTTATTACGCGCAACCCAATGGCATGAGGAAAAAAACTTAATGTCTTTTATGCAATTTGAATTATTAGCTACTGATGGAAAAGCTAGACGTGGACGCTTGACATTTCCAAGAGGAACTGTTGAAACACCTGCGTTTATGCCTGTAGGTACTTATGGTACAGTCAAGGGTATGTTACCTCGTGATATTAAAGAAATAGGTGCCGAGATTATTTTAGGTAATACCTTTCATTTATGGCTACGACCCGGTACAAAAATTATCCAAGAACATGGTGATTTGCACGATTTTATCCAATGGGATAAACCTATTTTGACAGACTCGGGTGGTTTTCAGGTTTTTAGCCTTGGCGCTTTACGTAAAATTAAAGAAGAGGGGGTTACCTTTTCCTCGCCTATTGATGGCGCTAAAGTGTTCATGGGGCCTGAAGAGTCTATGCAGGTTCAGCGTGCTTTAGGTTCTGATATTGTCATGATTTTTGATGAGTGTACGCCTTATCCTGCTGATAAAAAAACTGCTGAGCAGTCGATGGAGCTTTCTTTACGTTGGGCAAAACGTTCGAAGATCGCTCATGGTGATAACCCTGCAGCATTATTTGGAATTATACAAGGCGGCATGCATGAAGATTTAAGAATGCGCTCGTTAGAAGGCTTATGTAATATCGGTTTTGATGGTTTAGCTATCGGTGGCTTATCTGTAGGTGAGCCCAAAGAAGAAATGATCAGAGTGCTCGATTTTTTACCTCCTCAGATTCCAGTGGATAAACCACGTTATCTAATGGGGGTGGGTAAGCCTGAAGACTTGGTTGAGGGCGTAAGGCGCGGCATCGATATGTTTGATTGTGTTATGCCTACACGAAATGCGCGTAATGGTCATTTATTCGTGGATACAGGGGTAGTCAGGATTCGAAACTCTACTCATAAACATGATGACACAACATTAGACCCTACGTGTGATTGCTATACTTGCCAGAATTTTTCAAAAGCGTATTTACATCATTTGGATAAATGCGGCGAAATGTTAGGTGCAATGTTAAACAGTATCCATAACTTGAGATTTTATCAAAAGTTAATGAATGATTTGCGTAATGCTATTATACAGGGTAAATTGACCGTTTTTGTAGATGAATTCTATAATAAGCGCGGTTTAATAACACCCCCACTAAATTAAATTAAAATTTAATATAAGGAGTTGTAATTTATGAGTTTTTTTATATCTGCTGCCTATGCTCAAGAAGCAGCCGCTGCACAGCCTAATACAATGGTAACTTGGATCTTTTTAGGTGGTTTTATTGTTGTTTTTTACTTTATGATTCTACGTCCACAAATGAAGCGTGGTAAAGAGCATCGTAATTTATTAAGTGCTTTACAAAAAGGTGATGAAGTAGTGACCACAGGTGGTATTGTAGGGCGCGTGATAAAAGTGACTGATGAATTTGTTGTATTGTCAATTTCAGAAGGCGTACAGTTGAAGTTTCAAAAAGCAGCAATTGCAGCTACTTTGCCAAAAGGTACAATCAAAGCAATTGATGATGAGTAAGAACATCACTTATTTATTTTAAGATAAGAATGATTATTTATTTTTTTGATAAACGGTTGGCAGCATGCTTAACAAATATCCATTATGGAAATACCTTTTAATCTTGGTGGTGTTGGTGATAGGGTTACTATACTCTGCACCTAATCTTTACCCTGATGATCCAGCAATCCAAATTACAAGTACTAATATCAATACAGCAGTTAATGAGACAACAGTAGAAAAAGTTAAAAACATATTGGCTGATGCTAATATCCATGCTAAATCTGTTGCTATAGAGCATAGTGCCGTATTGGTTCGTTTAGATAAGTTATCAAGTCAGTTACCCACCAAAGCTTTATTACAAAAAGCGTTGGGCGATGATTATGTAATTGCGCTAAATTTGGCACCAACAACACCTCATTGGTTAACTAGTATTGGTGCTCGTCCAATGAAGCTAGGACTGGATTTATCGGGTGGTGTATATTTTTTATTAGAAGTTGATATTAATAAAGCCATACAAACGCGCCTTAGCATTTATGACAGTGAGATTAGATCGTTATTACGCGAAAATCGTATTCTTTATCGCCGTGTGACAACGACAAGCAGCAAGAAAAACGATCAAGTGATTGCTTTTAGTTTTAATAGCTCGGAAGCAGCTGCAAAAGCACAAAAAGTGATAACTAGTAAGTTCAATCAATTTAATATTGAAAACTTAACAGAAGGGGATAAGCAAATATTACAACTTAGCTTATTGCCTACTGTTATTTCTGATTTAGAATCATACGCTGTTACTCAAAACTTACAAACGGTGCGTAATCGTGTTAATGAATTAGGCGTTGCTGAACCCGTTGTGCAACAACAAGGTGTTAATCGAATTGTTGTTGAGCTTCCTGGTGTACAAGATACAGCAGAAGCAAAGCGTATTTTAGGTAAAACAGCAAATTTAGAGTTTCGTTTAGCTGCAATGCCTGATAGTCCTGAGGCAGCGACTGAGCGTTTTGATTATGAAGGGCGTAGAGTTCCACTTGAGCGCTCAGTTATTTTAACGGGTGACCAAGTAGCTAGCGCTAAGGTCGGATTTGATCAACGAAATAACCAACCACAAGTTGAGATTGAACTTGATGGTCATGGTGGTGATTTGATGACAAAAGCGACTCAGGGAAATGTTGGGCGTGGTATGGCCGTAATATTTATTGAGCAAAGACCTATTGTTAACAAAAGTGATGCTGTAGGCGATGATAAAGAGAAAACAGTTCAAGGCTATATTGAGGATAAAAAAGTTATTAGTTTAGCCACTATCCAAAGTGTATTAGGTAGTCGCTTTGTGATTACTGGATCCAAATCGACAAAAGAAGCTTCAGAGCTTGCTTTATTGTTGAGAGCGGGTGGTTTAGCTGCACCTATGCATTTCGTGGAAGAACGTACATTAGGGCCAAGTTTGGGTGAAGAAAATATCAAAATGGGTATTGACTCAACCATTTGGGCAATGATTTTAATTGCCATTTTTATGGTCATTATCTACAAGTTCTTTGGTATTATCGCAACCGTTGCTTTAGCTTTTAATTTAGTGTTATTAACGGGGCTGATGTCTATTATTGGGGCTACGCTGACGCTGCCGGGTATTGCTGGTATTGTGTTGACCTTAGGGATGGCGATTGATGCAAACGTGTTAATTTATTCGCGTATCAGAGAGGAGCTCGGTAATGGTTTATCAATACAGCGTGCTATACACGAAGGTTTTGATCGTGCCTACTCTGCTATTATTGATAGTAACTTAACAACTCTTCTCGTAGGTGCAATTTTATTCCAAATGGGAACAGGGCCTATTAAAGGTTTTGCTGTTACTCTTTCACTCGGTATTATTACCTCCTTATTTACAGCCGTGATGGTGACGCGCGGAATTGTAAACTTGCTGTTTGGTGGTCGTAATGTTAAGAAGTTATGGATATAAGGTGAATCATTATGATTAAGTCAACTATTCATTTTATGAAAATCCGTAATATAGCATTTGCCATTACGGTATTGATTACAATTATTGGTCTATTTAGCCTGTTTCACAAAGGGTTGAATTTAGGATTAGATTTTACAGGCGGAACATCGATTGAGTTACGTTACGAACATCCAGCTGATTTAGATAAAATTCGTACAGAGCTTGTTGCAAGCGAATCTGGGAAAAAACCTTTGTTTGACGATGCAGTCGTGCAAAGCTTTGGCTCAACTGAAAGTGTATTAATTCGCTTAAAAAATGATGAACCTAACATCGGTAATGTGGTTGCTGACAAGCTTCGCCGAATTGATCCTGATAATAAATTTGAGTTGGTTAGCGCTGAGACGGTGGGTGCTCAAGTAGGTAAAGAGTTACTTGATAAAGGTGGCATTGCTTGTTTATTAGCTTTAGCAGGTATTTTAATTTACTTAGCCTTTCGTTTTCAGTGGAAGTTTGGTATTGGTGCTATTGCTTCGTTATTTCATGACTTAGTGGTAACGTTGGGTATTATAGCTTTCTTTCAAATCCCTATCGATTTAACCGTATTTGCTGCTTTATTGGCAATGATTGGTTACTCTCTTAATGACACGATTATTATTTATGACCGTATCCGTGAAAATTTTAGAGTGCTAAGAAAGGCTGATCTTATCGAAAATATTGATAAATCAGTTACTCAAACGCTATTAAGAACAATTGCTACTTCAGTGTCAACTGCAATGGCTTTGATCGCGCTATTGATTTTTGGAGGCCCTTCATTAGGTGGTTTTGCTTTAGTCATGTTAATTGGGGTAGTCGTTGGAACTTATTCATCCATTTATATTGCAGGTCCAGTTCTTGTATGGTTAAAGCTATCAAGAGAGGATCTACTACCGCCTACCAATACAGAGCTTAAGGATACTAATCCTTAGTCATACAAAGCTTCCTTGTATAGAAAATGCAAGGAAGCTTCTTCTCATTATTTTCTAATTAGTTTATAATGACTCCTGTCCGAATTGAAAATAATAAAATAATTTAAGGAGGCGCATTAGTAGAATTAAATATTTGAGCTTAGTGATGCATTTAGTGGCTAAAAATAAAAAAGGAGCCAACTACTGCACAGTGAACTATTGTGTTATCTATAGAATAGTAAACTTAGCAAAGTTTAATAATAATTAACTTTTAACGAGTTTAATTCTTTTCAATAACCGCTCCCACATACGGAGCTTATAAAGATGAATAAAAACGTGAATAGCCAAAGACCTGTCAATCTTGACCTTAGGACCATTAAGCTGCCTATTACTGCTTATGCGTCTATTTTACACCGTATAACGGGTGTAATTCTTTTTGTATCCCTCGTCATTGCACTTTTTTTATTGGGTAAGTCACTTTCAAGTCCAGAAGACTTTATGGTAGTTAAATCATGGATGTCTAACTTTTTTGTGAAGTTTATTGTATGGGGTATGCTCTCTGCTTTGATTTATCATTTAGTAGCAGGCACACGCCATTTGATAATGGATTTAGGAATTGGTGAGACATTAGAAAAAGGCCGCTTAGGCGCTAAAGTTGTACTTGTTGTTTCAGCGGTGCTTATTGTTATCGCAGGAGTCTGGATTATATGGTAACTAATGTAACAAACTTCTCTCGATCAGGCCTATTTGATTGGATGGCTCAGCGTGTGTCAGCCGTTATTTTAGCCACTTATTTTGTTTTTTTAATAGGGTTTGTGCTTTTTCATCCCAATCTAGATTATGTGCAATGGCATAGCCTGTTTAATAATAAATGGATGCGTATTTATAGCTTACTTGCACTATTTTGCTTAAGTATTCATGCTTGGGTTGGTATGTGGACAATTACAACAGACTATTTGACGCGTATGGCTTTAGGTAAGTGGGCAACAGGTGTTCGCTTTCTAGTTCAAGCACTATGCGGCATGTTAATGTTTGTAATTTTTGTTTGGGGAATACAGATTCTGTGGGGTTTTTAAAATAAACTATGTCTACTATACGCACTCTTTCTTTTGATGCCATTGTTGTCGGTGGTGGTGGCGCAGGTATGCGCGCAGGCTTACAATTGTCAAGTTCAGGTTACAAAACAGCCGTTGTAACTAAAGTATTTCCAACACGTTCTCATACGGTATCAGCGCAAGGTGGTATCACCTGTGCAATTGGTTCTGCTGACCCTAATGATGATTGGCGTTGGCACATGTATGATACTGTAAAAGGTTCGGATTACATCGGTGACCAAGATGCTATTGAATATATGTGTTCAGTCGGCCCTGAGGCTGTTTTTGAATTAGAACATATGGGATTTCCATTTTCTCGTACTAAAACAGGCCGCATTTATCAGCGCCCATTTGGTGGGCAATCTAAAAACTTTGGTG
>CAYNAM010000138.1:0-6223 GCA_964395065.1 uncultured Ventosimonas sp. | reverse complement strand
TAAATAAAGTGAGCCCTTGACAACTATGGCCATAGCAGACTGCCCCTCTTTAATATAATTTCCTTGAACAAGTTGTAGATTGGTCACTTGTCCATCTCTAGGCGCTTTTACAACACTGCGTTCAAGATTTAACTTTGCCAACTCTAATTGAGCCAAGGCTTCATTGTATTGCCCTTGAGCAATAGCAGCCTCAATTTGTGCATTCTCTAATAGCTCAGCACTAATTGCTTGTGCTCCTAACTTTTTTCTACGAGCAGCTTCATGTTGCTTTAAATACATTTGCTGTTTTTGTGTTTCAGCAATAGCCAATGCCTGATTATAGGCTGCTTGATAACGATCTTTATCTATCGTCATTAAAACATCGCCTTTTTTAACTTCTTGGTTATCTTTGACATTCAGCTCAACAACCCAGCCTGCAACATCGGGCGCAATCGTGACAATATCAGCTCGAATCCTCGCATCACGAGTCCAAGGGGATAACATATAAAAGCGCCATAACATAATAGCAGCAATTGTTGCCAACAATACAAACAACAGGGTCACACACACACGTATAACTGGACGCACACTCTACCTCGCACTAAAAAAAGATACCAATCATTAGCGTCAAAAAAGTAAAAACTAATAAATATACTGCACAAATAAATAGCATTTCATGCCATACCCAACGATTCAAACCTAACTTATGAAAAATAACCAAAACCCCCTTAGTCATCGGTAATGCCAATAACCCAAAAATTAATAATGGGCTAACATAAACGCCCCCAATAGCCACTTCATGCAATCCCATACTCTTCTTCCTGCTTATTTTTTTGCTCTTGATACCACCCATGCCAAACTTGCTGTATCTGCATAATGGCTGAGATCGCTAATACACCTTGAGTATCAAGCTCTTTCTCTCTAATAACAACTTTTAATTGCTCACTCGCCTTATTAAGTAGCGCCACATTTACCTTATCGGGTCCTCGTTCAAATACCTTCGCCAACTCATCGAGGTAATTATTTAAATTTGTTCGTATTTTTATTTTCTTAGCTAGATTTGCCCGCAAATTAAGGATTTCATCCCCCAAATCCATAACATGCAACGCATCATACCAGCGCTTTTCTGCATTTTGTGCCATTATAGATCTGTGTCGAGCCAATAAAACTAAACGGTCAGCCATTCTTCCACCAAACCATGTCTCAGCCCCCTTTATAGAACCTTGTGTCAACTTTCTTAAATCTTTTAGCATGGCACCTAACATATATTTACCTTGCCAATAAGGTGTATTAATTTTCACTAAATGAAAGGCCAATAGCGCCGCAATAACACCTAAAGGCATTGCTAACGATTGATTTATAAACATTTCTGTTGATTGAAAGCCATGGTTTGTTGGCCTGCATAACATTAATAAATTAATTGAAAAAACAGTACATGTCCCTGCGATAGCAGGCTTAACCATCCCCAAGGATCCAATAAATAAAGGAACACCAATAGCTAACCATAATAAAGGAAAACCACTCCAAGAAGGAAGAATTAACTGTGACACAATAAACGATATTACAACGGAGTAACACACACCCCTTAAAAAACCCATACTGATTTGGGCGGCATTCTCTTTATTTGCAAACATACTGCAAATAACAGCAACCATCATTAAAGATCCACTTGCTTCGTTAATCGGCCACCCAAACATCATCCAAAATACAGATAATATTAAAAAAGCCAACGCAGAACGTAATCCAAAGAATAATCCTAGAGAATAATCTCGATGAATCGATAAATAACTTGCCTTTGCCTTACGCTTTAACTTACCTGCACGGACAGAGGCAAGGTCTAAACCGGCAAAAATAGCACATTGCACCAGCATCTCTAATCGAGCAATAATATCTTGCTGTGGTAACGGTCTGTCTGAATGATCTTTTTCTTGTAGTTTTTTAGCTAAAACATTCAATGATTTATAAGTTGGCGCTGCCAATATTTCAATACACTCATTAACTAATGGTTGTAATTGCTCACAGTCCTCTTTAGTTAAGAAACGCATCTGCCTGGAAACCCCTCTTGCAGCACGCAATAAAGCTAAAATATCATGACACATATTTTGAATAGCTTTGGCTCTATTTCTACCGTCTCCCCCTTCAAAAAGAGCATGCTCTCGTTGTGCATCAATAGCCACAATCTTTGCCAGACTATTTAATAAATCCTCATTAACATTTTCACCCTTTAATGTCATACAAGCCGATGTTAAACCAGCTTGCCAAATATTCGAAGCCTCAACAATCAACCCATGAAAGACTTTAACAGGCCATAAAATAGCAAAAACAGCAGATGAGCAAATGATGCCTAAACAAATTTCGGTACAACGTGCAATCGCATAGTCAAAGATAGATAATGGTTTAAAAACATCAGGTAGAACAATAATCGCCGTGGTATAACCTGCCAACACAAAAGAATAAGACCACGCACTACGTATTACTGTAGAGGCCGCTGTACAAATCATAAGTCCTAGAGATAAAGCCAAAATAAACAACCACGGTGTTTGGCTAAAAAGAGCTGTCACGACTAATGAGATAACGGTTCCCATCAGAGTACCCACCAGCCTAGCCAATCCCTTACTCACAACCATTCCAGAATGTGGCTGAGCAACAATCACAGCAGTAGCCGCAGCCCACTGAGGTTGATTTAAATCTAGACAAAAAGCAATGAATAAAGCAAGCCCTGCTGCAATAGAAAGTTTAATAGCAAACTTGATAGCATCTTTGCTAGGAAAAATAAAGGGCTTTAAAGCATCAAACATAAATTCATTAATCTCTTTTTCATACAAACGCGTTAATCACTCATTACCAATTGATCAGAATAAAAAGTTATACCTCTCATAGGCATAGACAATATTTTTATCATTAAAGATTAGGAGAATAGAGAGAGTTAAATTGCTTAAATCTAACCTTGTAACAGAAAACCAAATATTAAATAAGTTCAGTTTATAACATTATTTTTTAATAGTGAGGTGGTGGAATATTATCTTCAATCTCACCACAACGCTCTAACAGTTCATTATGTCCTTTAACTAGCAACTGTACTTTTCTTTCTAAAAGATCTATTGACTGTTGCTGCTTTACAAGCATTTCATTTAATGCTTGAATCGTATCATCTTGAAAAGCTAACTGGCTTTCCAAACGATTAATGCGCTCAATTAACTCTTCCATTTTGATCACTTAAATAAAAAATCTGTTGGCATTACTGACTTCAACTGCTCTTTCACTGCTTCAATTTCTTGGTTGGTATAAGACAATGCAGGTAACTTATCCCACACTGACTGCGGCCATGTAGCATCTGTTTTAACACGCGCTATCACATGAATATGTAGTTGACTCACCATATTACCTAACGCGCCAATATTCATTTTATCTGCATTAAATAGCGCTTTAAGAAGTTCGCTAAATACGCTCATTTCAACCAATAACTGTTGTTGATCTTCAGACGATAAGTTAAAAACTTCTGTTACCCCTTCTCTTCTAGGGACAAGAATAAACCATGGATAATTTTTATCATTTTTAAGCAACAATCGACAAAGAGGAAAATCCCCCACGACAATGCTGTCATTGTCTAAACGCTCATCTAACAAGAACATATCAACATTCCAAATAAATAAAATCTGCCTTTATATCATAACAATAATAGGCTTTAAATATAAGCAGATCAAGAAACTTAATAAGAATCTCTATTACGCTTTAAATCAATAAAATCTAATATTTTTTTACTTTATAAAAAAATGATTACATTATGTTTCGATATTATAGTATTTATATGGTATAGTTTTCCGCTATCTAAAGTAGCACTTGTGTTATCACCGTATTGCAAAAAGGATTTATGCTTTAGATAAACAGTTATTTAAAATCATAACAGAAACATACTCATCCACGATTGAGAATCACTTAAGGGGAAGTGCAAATGTTCAAGCTCAATTTATTAGCAATAACGATTACAGCATTAATACCTAGCCTTACCTATGCAGCCCCACCAGATGACGTAAAAAAAGAAACATCCTCTATCTTAAACGAAAGTGAACAAGCAAAATCAGCGGGAATTTTAGAAGACAGTGATTTAAACTTGCTAATTCGTAACGTGTACTTTAACCGTGACTTTCGTAATTCTAGCCATAACGACTATGGAAGCAAAAAAGCACAGAGCTACCAAGAGGAATGGGCTCAAGGATTCATACTAAACTATCAATCGGGCTTTACACAAGGAACCGTCGGCTTTGGTGTTGATGCGCTAGGTATGTATGGATTTAAATTAGATACAGGTCGTGGCCGTTCAGGCATTGGTTTAACACCTACTAATCGACATGGTCGAGCAGAAGATAATTACGCCAAAGCAATGGGATCAGTAAAAGCTCGTATATCAAGTACTACGCTAAAATATGGTGAGCAAATTATAGATACGCCTGTATTCGCAACCGATGACGCACGACTACTCCCAGAGACAGCTGAAGGCTTTCTGCTTACCAGTAACGAAATTAAAAATTTAACGATTAATGCAGGTCATTTCACATCATTACGTGCTATGGGGCAAAGTTACCGTGACTCACGCCCTAACGACTGGGGGCTTTATAACAGTAAAGGGACAGGTTTAAAACGAGCTGATTTTATTGGGGGTAGCTATCAGTTTACTGATAATCTATCCGCTGCATTATATTACTCAAATGTAAAAGACTTTTGGAAGAAAAAATACCTAGGTATTGATTATGCTTATCCAATTGACGACAAACAAGCAGTTAATTTATCGTTTAATTATTACAACACTAAAAGCCAAGGCCCTGTAAAATACTTAAGTCGAGAAGTAGGCAATGGCCATAAAATTGACTCTAATGCTTGGAGTTTACAAGGTTCATATACTTATGATGCTCACAAATTCACATTGGCTTATCAAGCAGTCACAGGGAAAGGAATGGGGAACCCTTATGGTATTGATGGCGGTGGCTCTATGTATCTTGCCAACTCAGTACAATACTCTGATTTCAATAATGCAGGGGAACGCTCTTGGCAAGCACGTTATGATTTAGACATGACAAACTATGGTGTACCTGGATTAAACTTAATGGCTCGTTATGTCAGTGGTAGCAATATTTCTGAATACCTACGAGCCTCAGACAAATCAGGTGGAAAAGTCAGTGAAAGAGAAACAAACTTTGAAGCTAAATACGTAGTACAAACAGGACCGGCAAAGAATCTTAATTTCCGTGTTCGTTACTCTATCTATCGGTCATCAGGTTTCTCTAATGATGTGAATGAAGTGCGACTCATCACCGAATACCCTTGGGATATTTTAGGCACTTTCAGAAAATAACCTCCCTGATAAAAAAGCCCAGTATAACTGGGCTTTTTTATATTACTCATCAAGTTCAGCCCAACGCTCTAATAAACGATCTAGCTGCTGTTGCATGTTGGTTAAGTTCTCTAAAACACCCTGTGTTATCTCGATAGGTTGCTGATAAAAATCAGGATCTGATATTTGCGCTTGCAATGCTGCAATGGCTGTTTCTAATTCATCAATTTGAGCCGGTAGCGCATCTAACTCTCGCTGATCTTTGTAACTTAATTTACGTTTTGGAGCCACATTCTCTTGTACCACTGTTTTTGCTTGGGGTACAACTTCATCCACCTTTTGCGCTACCTCGTTCTTTTCTTCTTGAACACCTAATAATTTAATAGTACCGCCCTGCCTAATCCAATCATCGTAACCACCAATGTACTCGGCTACTTTACCATCCCCTTCAAAGACTAATATGCTCGTCACAACATTATCTAAAAAAGCACGGTCATGGCTAACGATAAGAACGGTTCCTGTAAAATTATCTAAAACTTCTTCTAGCAATTCTAATGTTTCAATATCCAAATCATTAGTAGGTTCATCTAAAACTAATAAATTAGCAGGCTTACTAAATAGCTTTGCCAATAACAACCGTGCGCGCTCTCCGCCAGACAAAGCCTTAACTGGTGTACGAGAACGCTGAGGGCTAAAAAGAAAATCCCCCAAATAGCTAAGCACATGCCGCTCTTGTCCAGCAACCGTAATAAAATCACGACCCTCTGCCACATTATCTAACACAGTTTTTTCTTCATCTAATTGATCACGTAATTGATCAAAATAGGCAACTTCTAATTTAGTACCATGCTCAACACTGCCTTTTTTAGGTTCTAAATCACCTAATAATAATTTTAGCAGTGTCGTTTTACCCGT
>CAYNAM010000137.1:0-6291 GCA_964395065.1 uncultured Ventosimonas sp. | reverse complement strand
CCTCCGTTGCTTAAAACAATAGCTTCCATTAGGGCTGTCCAGCCTAAGTTATTTACATGATCTATTGGAAATTCGGGTACATTAGCTAGTAGTTTAACCGTTTCAAGATGTCCTTTTTCGGCTGCGGGAATTAATGCTGTACCACCGTAGCGGTTATAAATATCGAACTTGGCTCCATGACTTAAAGCAAGTTTTACAATTTCAAGTTTACCTTCTGCACCAGCATAGAGGAAAGGAGTGTTCTTGATATTATCTTGGGCATTGACATCAGCACCTGCTAGAATTAATTGTTTTGCGAGGAAATCATTTCCTTGGTAAATAGCATACATTAATGGGGTTTGATCGTTTTTATTGCGACTTTCTAGTATACTTTTGTCAGCTTTTAAAAGTTCGGAGAATGCTTGTTCATTATTGGTTTTAATAGCATTAAATAGATTATTTTTTTGACTCTGAAACATGTTTTCTCCTGAGTGGGTTGGAAATATGAGTATTACACTCATGAGCACTATCACTAAACGAAACATATCGTTGCATCCTTTTTATGAGAATTAGTCTCATTTAATCATTTGTGGATTTTAATGTATAGCATCTTATACGATTAGATAGAGTGAAAGTGTTTCATTTTATATTCCATACAATGAGGAGAAAATTTGGAAGAAATAATATACGTTGTAGATAAAATAAAACCCTCTGGAGAGGGTTTTATTAAGATTGATAATGAGCTTATTTACGAATAAAAACACCCTTTGCCGTGTTATCTACCCCTGTTTCTTGCGAGTAAATCATTTGACCACGTAAGAATGTTTTAGCAATTTGCGCATTAATTGTTTTGCCAACATAAGGACTAAATTTATTACGGTATTCAAGGTCTTCCGCTTTAAGTACATATGATGAGTTTGGTTTAATCAATACAAAGTCTGCGTCTTTACCGATGGTAATGGAGCCTTTAGTTGATAGATTAAAACGTTCAGCAGGTAATTTTGCAATCATATCAGCAAACGTTTTTAGTGAAAGTCCTCTTTTTTGAACGCCTTCATCAAAGAAAATATCAACGTTATTTTGAATGCCTGAAATACCACCCCATGCACGGAATGCATTGGTGTGTTCTTTCATTTCAGGTGTGCAAGGGGAGTGGTCAGATACAACAGTAATTACTCCCTCAGAGAATACGTATTTCCATAATCCTTCCTGTGCCTTTTTGTCACGAATAGGTGGAGAGCATTTTGCATTCATGCCGATTTCATCCAACTCATCGGTGGTGAAATATAAGTAGTGTACACAAGTCTCACAGGTGACATCAACGCCTTCAGCACGTGCTTTAATAACTTCCTCAACACCTTCTGGACAAGCTACGTGGCAAATATGGATACGGCAACCAGTTTCTTTTGCGAAGAAAATAGAGCGACGAATTGCTTCAACTTCAGTGAAAACGGGTCGTGATGCAACGTAGTCAGCTAACGTCGTTTCGCCACGTGCTTGAGCCGCTTTACCTAACGTATTTGCAATCAGACCATTTTCTGCATGAATGGCTAAAATTTTACCTGTTTTAGCAATTTGCTTCATCCCTTCATACATTGAATAATCGTCAACTTTATCAAAGTCGCCTTCTATGTTAGGGTCTCCACAGGTTGTCATGAAACATTTATAACCTACTACACCTTCTTCATCAAGTTCTTGAATACCACCTTTAAGATTATGTGGTACTAACCCACCAAAAGAAGCAACGTCTACATAAATTTTGTCTTTACCCGCTGCGTATTTCTTTTGAATGCTCTCTCTATCAATAGTCGCAGGGAGTTGATTTAAAGGCATTTCAATAAAAGTTGTCACGCCTCCTTTTGCACAGGCCTTGGTGCCTGTGACATAACCTTCCCAGTCTGCGCGAACACCGCCTGGATCGATCATATGTACATGAACATCCACCATGCCAGGGCTTACAATAAGACCTTTAGCATCCACGGTTTCTTTTGCTTCTCCAAGATCATAGCCAATAGCCGCTATTTTTCCATCTTTAACGGCAACGTCAATATTAACTTCACCTGAATCCAAAATAACTAAGCCATTTTTAATGATTAAATCAAATGTACTCATATATGCCTCAATTTCTGTTTGCATTGGTCTCTATTTTATAGCAATAAGTGGTCATATTGCTCATGTTCGATTATTGTTTGGTTTCAGCTTGTTTCAATTGTTCAAGGGGTGTGTTAAATATATCTTTATCAAATTCACCGCGTTTCTTAGCCATCATCACTGAGCAGAAAACACTGCCTATAATATTACAAGGTACACGGGTAATTCCTAAGAAGTAGTCAACACCGAAGAAGATAACAGCAACATCCAACGGTACTTTAGCCAGATCACAAACAACGGCTAATGAAACGAGAGCTCCACCAATTACACCAGGGTTTCCAAATGCTGCGATTGTTGCGTAAATACCTAATAAAATATAGAACGTGATATCCATTGGTGTGCCGCTTAAAGACATTGCAGCAACAATGATTACCACGTTGGTAATGGGGCCGCCATTAGTATTTAAAGAGTTACCTAATGGTAAGATAAAGTTGGATAATTTTTCTTTTACACCTAGGTATTTTGCATCTTGCATTGCAATAGGCAAGCTCATTGCTGTTGAGGTTGTAGTCATTGCAAAAATAATGACATTAGCACATTTTTTTACTAGCATTCCTATGCTTAAACCATAGCGGATAGAAATATATAAAAAATACAGCACTAAAAATATAATATTGATTAACGTAATATAAAGTAGTACTTGCCCTAAAGAAATCAGTGTATGTAATCCTTTGTCTGCAATAGTAAAGGACAAAATACCGAAGATACCGATAGGTGCAATGTGCATAACGAGTGTGATAATTTTCATAATCACTGTACGAAATGCTAGGGTTACTTCTAATAAGGTTGAAACACCAGGAACCGTGTCTTTTAACATATTAATACAAATACCAAATAGGCAACCAAAAACAATCACTTGTAGTACTATCGGTGTGGTAAATGCAACAAATACATTACTTGGGAAGAAGTTTAAAATAATGGCCTTTACACTGACTTGCTGTGTTGCATGTCCTTCCGCAATCGCTTTTGCTGCTTGTACAGGGTCAGTAGCAAAGGGTAAGAAGTAAGAGATGATAACAGCAAGAAATGATGCACAGGCCGTTGTGATGAGGAATAGTAGTAATGTTTTGCCACCCACGCTACCAAATTCTTTTAAATCAAGTGATGAAACTGACATCACAATCGAACCAAAAATTAAGAAAGGAATACACATGTTCATTAAATTGAGGAACATCTTTCCTAACATATCAAGGTATTGGGGAATATCTCCCAGTGCAGCATAGTCGGCTTTAAAGGCTTGAATCAATAATCCAACAATTACCCCAAGAATCATCCCAATGATGATTCTGCCCGACAATCCATTAAGAAACTTTAAAAATTTTTGCATAAGTGTAGCCTTAAATAGGGTAGATCAATTAAAGAGTCAGATTACTTTCTTGACCACTTGGTCATAAGGTAGTGGTGCATCAAGAATATCACCCTCTACTAAAAAGCCTTGCCAACGGGTTAGTTCTTGTTCGGTTATTTCAATAGAGGGTGTCCACATGCCTTCCTTACAGAAACGATTGATTGTAGCGATACCGTCTTCAAGTTTTACATGTGGCCAGTTACGGGCAATAATTTTTTCACAACCCTCACCACCATGTTCTAGTAGCCATGTTGTGCCTTTTTGCAATCCTGTATAAAACTTTCCAGCGAGATTAGCAGGATGGTTGAATAGGGCTTCTGTCCCGTAATAAACACTCCAAGGGATAACACCACCTTTTAATGCAAGATCAGCATATAGATAAGCAGAGCCGTCAGCAATAAACTTATTAGCCATATCTGGTTGTAACACAATAAAGTCAGCGAAACCACCTAAGAACATGTCAATAATCATAGAGGTTGAAAAGTCGTGAATAAAGCGAATGGCTTTAATGTCTGCTCCGCCTTCTTTAGCACAACCTGCAACAGAGAGATAATGGCTAGCGCCGTCACCACCTGATACAAGAACGCGTTTATTTTCCATTGCGCGCCAAGAGAAATCACCTTTAATCGGTTCTCTGGATACGATCACTAAAGGGCAACGAGAGGCAATTTTAGCGAAAGAGTAATAGTTAGCAATGCGATCCATATAAACTAGCGGTACCCATATTCCACCTACAACAGCTTCAGCTGCATTGGTATCAATATCTGTTAAGCATTTTGTCCAAGGTGAGGGGACATAGGATTCAACTTTAATACCTGCCTCTTCAAAAAAACCCATTTCTTGAGCCACATACTCAGGCATATAGTTCATTGAAAGCCCCGTGGCGGAAACTCTAAATTTTTCCATCATAAATTGAACCTTACTTGTCAGTTAGTTAATTGAATACATTCTAAATTCTTGCCTATGCTAAAACGTTGCTTTATGTTATAGGATGTCTAACAAAATGCTCAGGAGATATTCAAAATTAATTATAGTTAATAAGATGTTACAAAACTAGGATTGATACATTGCGGATTAACAAGTTTTTTTGTGGTAATAGCTTGCATGCTCGCAAATTTTTTTTTAAAAATAGATTATTGATTAGTTCTTTTGACTAAGAGCAAGTAGGCAAAATAAAAATTAAAATGGTAATAGACAAAGATGCGAATATAGCGCATTAAGATTAAATCAGTTTATATCGCCTCTCAAGAATAATGAAGTATCTTTTAGTGCCTTTGTCCCTTTTTTAAAAATAAACTCATAAAAATAGAGGTTTTGGATATGTTAAATAAGCTGACAAGTCTTGTGCTTATAATTGTAGGCATTTGTTTATTGTATATGGGGGGGAAGCTAGCTTTATTAGGTGGCTCAGTGTTTTATATTGTCATGGCGGTAGGCATTATTATTACAGCAATTGTTTTATTTTTAAAAAAGAGAATAGCCTTAACGATTTATGCTGTTTTAATGTGGATAACATTGGTTTGGATTATTTATGAGGTGGGATTTGATAAGTGGTTATGGATACCACGTGGTGACTTGATTGGTTTAATTGGTTTTTGGCTGGCAATGCCTTGGATTGTAAAGTCGCTTTCTCAGCGGAATGATAAAGAGTTAAAGAGTTCTTTTCATCCATTTTTAAGTGTGACCGTTGGTTTTATGATTTTGTTAGTGTGTGGTTTGATGTTTTATGACCCCTATCCAATACATGGCAAAATTTTAAATGCACGAGATGAGACGGGTAAGTTACTAGATAATGATTGGGTTGCTTATGGAGGTAGCTCCACAGGCCAAAGATTCTCAAATCTTAAACAAATTAACAAAGATAATGTGAAAGACCTCGAAGTGGCTTGGGTTTATCATACAGGAGATTTGCGTGACCCTAAAACGGATGCAACGGAATACACCTTTGAGGCAACCCCTCTAAAAGTAAATGATACAGTCTATTTGTGCACTGCACATAATGAAGTTCACGCATTAGATCCTGAGACTGGTGCGTTGAAATGGAAATATGAACCCACAAAAAAACGCTCTTATTTACAGCAACACCAAACATGCCGTGGGGTTAGCTACTTTGATGGAACAAGCTTAGCAGCTAACGCAGATATTGAATCCCCAATAGTTTGTAAAAAGCGTATTTTTGAGGCAACAGCTGATGCCAAATTAGTAGCTTTAGATGCTGATACTGGCGAATTGTGCAGTGATTTTGGTGAAAATGGTATTGTCGATTTACATGAAAATATGGGGAAAGTACGTCCTCATGCTTTAATGCAAACAGCCGCCCCATTGGTTGCTAATAACTTAGTGATCGTTGGAAGTTCTGTGATGGATAACGGCTATAATAAAGGTAATCCTTCGGGTGTCATTAGAGCATACAATGCAATAACTGGTCGTTTAGTTTGGAACTTTGATCCTGCTAATCCTACGGATACGCAGCCTATTGCAAACGAAGCCATCTATCCTCAAGATACCCCTGTTGCGTGGGGTACGCTCAGTGCTGATCTAAAAAATAATATTGTTTATGTGCCTTTTGGCAATGCTTCACCTGATGAGGTAGGAAACCAACGAGATCCACAAAGCAATACAGAGAAATTTCGCGATACACTAACTGCGTTGGATCTAAACACCGGAGCTTTAAAGTGGACTTTTCAATCTTCTTATAATGATTTATGGGATAGAGATAACCCCTCTCAACCTTCGTTGTTAGACATTGATTATTTGGGTAAAAAAGAGCCTGTTGTTATCCTGCCAACAAAAACAGGTAATTTGTTTGTACT
>CAYNAM010000136.1:0-6367 GCA_964395065.1 uncultured Ventosimonas sp. | reverse complement strand
TCATTGTGATGGCCCATTGTTTAAAGGCAAAAAAGTAGCCGTGATTGGTGGTGGAAACTCAGGTGTTGAAGCAGCCATTGACTTAGCGGGTGTTGTTAGCCACGTAACTTTATTAGAGTTCGGTTCTGAACTACGCGCTGATGCCGTGTTGCAGAAAAAATTGGCCTCTTTACCTAATGTAGAGGTAATTAAAGAGGCACAAACAACAGAAGTATTGGGTGATGGCCAAAAAGTAATTGGTTTAGCGTATAAAGACCGAAAAACTGAGGAAATACATAAAATAGAACTAGCCGGTATTTTCGTACAAATTGGTCTAGTACCTAATACCGATTGGTTAAAGGGAACGCTTGAACTAAGCCCACAAGGTGAGATTGTGATTGATAGCCGTTGTAAAACTTCTGTTGATGGTATATTTGCAGCGGGTGATGTAACCACAGTACCTTATAAGCAAATCGTTATTGCTGTGGGTGAGGGGGCTAAAGCAGCACTCTCATCATTTGATTACTTGATTCGTTTAGGTAATTAATAAAAACCAAATAAAAAGGAGACAAAAGTCTCCTTTTTTATTTCTATCTTATTTATATATTAACTATGTTATTGCTTGCAATTTATAAAGAGGGTTCTTGTTTATAAATGATAGGGTTAACATGAGCACCATTAATTCCCACGGATATTCTTAATCCTGCACTGTCCTCGGTCGTTGTTGTCAACACGGTTCCATCTACGGGGCCATGGCAATTATGATCAGCACTTACTGTGTGCGCTCCTTCAGGAACATAAAAGATAGCTTTTTCAGATGTTTCTAATTGAGCTGCTAATTTGCCATCAATATAGAATTTGACACCACATAAAAAACCTTGGTACCCACTGTCTCTGGTAACCAATATTTTCGCGGGTTGGCTTTTATCTTGAAAGGCATATAATCTTTTTGATGGAACAGGTTTTGCCTGATCAAATTGAATCGGTTTTGTAGCACATCCAGCTAAAACAACAAGGGCTAAAAAAATAACTGCTTTTTTCATAGAGACTCCAATAAAATAATTTATGTCGTTATGCTATTCGCTTGTATAAACAAAAAAAATTATTAAAAAGTCTATGATTCAACTAAAACTATCAAATAGTTTTAACAAAATATTTTTGCCATTGGGTAAGTTAAATAAAGTAAAAAAGAGATGAGCATTGTAGCTTTGTTAAAAAATGATGAAACTTGATGGTCGTTAACATCATTATAAGCCCATATTTCCAATTGCTTGGGGGGATTTATTCAAGATTTTAGAAGGTAACAAACCTTAAAAATAGCCGTTAGATTAAAAAAACATGTTAATTCTTAGGCAGTCTGAGTGATGAATTGGCATTTGTCTTGGATATTGACTTATAAACAACTAGATTTGATTCAACTATAAGTTGTTTTTCTTTTAAAAAATTACTATAAGCTTTCTATATAACACGATGCCTTAACTTTCTCTAAGGTGTTTTCCTTTGAAAAAGTCATAGAAATAGTCAGCATGGTTGTAGAAAAAAGGGTCCAATGAAAAACATAAACTCCATAATAGTCTTGATCTGTAAATCTTTTTGGATCAAAATGCTTTACTTTTTTTGATTGGGTTACGCTTACATCATTATCTTCAAGACGACTTATTACTTCGTTATAAGAAAGACCAAGTGGAATGTACTTCTTTACAATATCAGTTGTATCATAGCTCGATATTTGTTTTTTTGATAAAAGCTCTCGGCAATTAGTTTCTTTAATCATGTCACTATTGCTTTCTTTAAAAAACGCTAAAAAACCAAAAATACACATCAAGACAACTAATAAAGCCAATACATAACAGCTTTTTTTTAATATATGCATTACTGCTCCAAACATTTATGTAAATTCTGAAGGGATAATTACAAAGCAAAATTTTTATTTAAATCATAGTTGAAATCAGCCATGTTATGGCTAGTCGTTTTCTAGTTGGGTAGAGGCTAATTGTATCAAACACTTTTTAAGACTCTATTAATATATCATAACAAATATGATTCTAATATAAAGATAGACTCTGACGCAAAGCTACTTACCAGATTAAGCATGGCATTGAACCATAGTGGTTGGTTCAAGTATGAGTGATTAGTTATTTATAATGCAGTCTTCAATTTTCTTTCTATAATTGGTTGCTTTCTCTAATTTTTGATAGGCTTGAGCTCTGGTCATATTAGAAAAATCCATTTTGAGCATTTTGTGTGCTGTATCGAGTTCAACTTTTGATTTGCAACGGCACACGCGCGGTCTTCTCTCTTGCCATTTTTTTTATGCTGCTTCACGTTGAGCAGGTGTATTCCAAATATTGGCATCTGCATGGTGCTCACCTATACATTGCTCATATAATTCTTGTTCTGTAGGAAGTGTGACTTTTTCAGCAGAAAATGACGATGTGGCTATAAAAAATCCTAAAAGTACAACAAAAATAGCTGCTCGTTTTTGTAACATTATTAAGTCCTTTATAAAATAATTGCAACACAATAGTATAAAAGATACTGGGAGTTATCAATCTATTTATTGAAATCAGTAGGATAGGATATGTTTAAAAAAAGAGTCGGAAATACTAAAGGTAATAAAAAAGAAGCCTACCAATGTAAGCTTCTTTGTAGTTCATAAAATGAGCTATTTTATTTTTTTATAACGTACGCGATGAGGTTGCGTTGCAGCATCACCTAAGCGTTTTTTACGATCTTCTTCGTACTCCGTATAGTTACCGGCAAAGAAGGTGACTTGTGAGTCATCTTCATACGCAAGAATATGGGTACAAATACGGTCTAAGAACCAACGGTCATGCGAAATAACAATCGCAGCACCGGGGAAGTCTAATAAGGCTTCTTCTAGGGCGCGCAATGTTTCCACATCAAGGTCGTTTGATGGTTCATCGAGTAGTAAAACGTTACCACCTTGTTTTAAGGTGAGTGCTAAGTGTAGACGTCCGCGTTCACCACCGGATAAGTCTTTAACAAATTTTTGTTGGTCAGTACCTTTGAAGTTAAAACGTCCAACATAAGCACGGGAGGGGACTTCATAGCCACCGATTTGAATGATGTCAAAACCATCTGAGATTTGTTGCCAAACGGTTTTATCACCCTCTAAGTTGTCGCGGCTTTGGTCAACACAAGCTAGTTTTACTGTTTCGCCTAGCTCAATAGTACCTGAATCTGGTTGTTCTGTGCCCATAATCATTCTAAAGAGAGTTGATTTCCCCGCACCGTTACCACCAATAACCCCTACAATAGCCCCTTTAGGTACAGAGAAAGTAAGATTATCGATCAGTAAACGATCACCATAGCCTTTAGAAACATTGTTAAACTCAATAACCTTATCCCCTAGACGAGGACCAGGCGGAATGTAGATTTCGTTCGTTTCACTGCGTTTTTGGAATTCTTGCGATTGCATTTCTTCAAAACGCGCTAAACGGGCTTTAGATTTAGATTGGCGCGCTTTTGCACCTTGTCTAACCCACTCTAATTCTGCTTTCATCGCACGTTGGTGTGTTGCTTCTTGTTTAGCTTCTTGCTCTAGGCGGGAGGCTTTAGCTTCTAGCCAACCTGAATAGTTCCCCTCATAAGGAATACCATGACCACGGTCGAGCTCAAGAATCCAACCTGCTACATTATCAAGGAAGTAGCGGTCATGGGTTACTGCAACAACAGTGCCTTCAAAGTCATGTAAGAAATGCTCAAGCCATGCCACTGATTCAGCATCTAAGTGGTTGGTTGGTTCATCGATTAATAGCATGTCAGGTGCCGACAGTAATAAGCGACATAAAGCAACACGGCGCTTTTCTCCACCAGATAGTTTGTCGACTTTAGCATCCCATTCAGGCAAACGAAGAGCATCAGCCGCAATTTCAAGTTGGCGCTCTAAGTTGTGGCCATCAGAAGCTTGTACAATAGCTTCTAATTTAGCTTGTTCAGCAGCTAATGCATCAAAGTCAGCATCGGGTTCAGCATAAGCCGCATAGACTTCGTCTAAACGTGCTTGGGCTTGCTTAATTTCATCAACCGCTTCTTCAACTACCTCACGAACCGTTTTATTGGGATCAAGTTGAGGTTCTTGGGGTAGATAGCCTACTTTGATGCCAGGCATTGGGCGTGCTTCGCCATCAATCTCGGTATCAACGCCAGCCATGATTTTTAAAAGGGTTGATTTCCCTGCACCATTTAAACCAAGTACACCAATTTTTGCACCAGGGAAAAAAGAAAGGGAAATATCTTTTAGAATTTCACGCTTCGGAGGAACGACCTTGCTCACCCGATTCATTGTATAAACGTATTGTGCCATAGTAACCTGTATTTATTTGAAAAGTTTATATTTTAATATATCCAGTTATTTTACCTGTTATACGCTTGATTGTGTAATTATTTATTGTCGATAATTATGTGAGTTTGGAGTGATTATGAATCGAAAGTTGTTAATCGTGTTGATAGTAGGGGGGGGCTCTTTTATTAATTTAGCCTGTGCTGATCCATTGCTTGAAAAGATGGGGAATGTTGCTAAATCGGATAACAGTGGGAATATAACCTATTATTATGATAGTTCAAGTCATCGTGTTGGTAAATCAGTGGTTAGCGGCAATACTATTACTTATTATGATGCAACCGAGCATACACTAGGCAAAGCCTTTAAGGATAACGGTAATGTGACTTATTATAATAACAGTAGCATCAGAATAGGGGGAATAATAGGACAGACTATTATAATAGTAATAATAAACGTGTAGGGAGCTCAGATAAAAGTGGTAATGTAGAGAGGTATCAGCGCAATTAATGGGCGACTAAGTCGTAGTTTTTAGCGTGGGTAGTATATTTAAAGATCATTTTGGTTGAATACTTGTACTGTATCTATAGACCACGATGGCTTTTATGGTGAACAGTGGTCTATAAATATTCAATGAGTCCGTTTATTGAGTTTTAGTTTGCTCAATGAGCTTCTCAATGGCTCCATTACTATCAAGTTGTTCGCTGAAGTTTGCAGCCGCTTTTTTGATGGCAGAGTTTGACATAGCGTCATCATGGAGACCTCCCCCAAAGCGTTAAAACTGATGAGAATGCCTTGCTTTGTTTCATATTTTATAACAGAGATAAATTCGTTTTTACAGTCTTGGGTAACTAATTGCTCAAAAAGATCGATAGCTGTTTTTTCAATTACTTTTTGTTGCTCAGGGGTAATGCTTATGAACTCTTTAATATCGGGATGTTGAGCAATCACAGAAAATACCCATTTAGCTAGATTTTTACGGTCCTCTTCATTGGTGTTTTTTACTAAGCACTGGCTAAGCTGGTCTGCATAATAACCAGCATAAGCATTGTTAGCTCCTATAATAAAACATAGTAAACCGATAGAAAAAGTTAATGATTTTTTTAATCGTTTCATGGCTTTCCTTACGTTATTTATGATATTAGACAGAGTACATGTTAATAATAGTATAGTATTTGATAAGTATTAACTAGGTAACGTGATTAAAATTTGAGTGAGACTGAAAAGCTTTCATATACGAATTATTTAAATATAGGGTAAAATACCCCTTTTATCGATATTCATCCACTGTAGAGGATTGCTATGTTTAGCCGTGATTTAACTATTGCTCGCTTTGACCCAGAAATTTATGCCGCGATGGAAGGCGAGGCGCAACGTCAAGAAGACCATATTGAGTTGATTGCTTCAGAAAACTACACCAGTCCCGCAGTGATGGAGGCACAAGGCAGTGTCTTAACTAATAAGTACGCAGAAGGTTATCCAGGTAAGCGTTATTATGGCGGTTGTGAATATGTAGATGTGGTTGAGCAAATAGCCATAGATCGTGCTAAAAAACTATTTGGAGCTGATTATGCAAACGTGCAGCCTCATGCCGGTTCTCAAGCAAACAGTGCTGTTTACATGGCATTATTACAGCCAGGCGATACTGTGTTAGGTATGAGCCTTGCACACGGTGGGCACTTAACACATGGCGCAACTGTGAGTTTCTCAGGTAAAATTTACAAAGCAGTACAATATGGCATTACAGCAGATGGCTTTATTGATTATGATGAAGTAGAACGCTTAGCCGTAGAGAATAAGCCAAAAATGATTATTGCAGGATTCTCTGCGTATTCTCCAGTACTTGATTTTGCCCGTTTCCGTGCGATTGCTGACAAAGTAGGTGCTTATCTATTTGTCGATATGGCGCATGTGGCTGGCTTGGTTGCAGCAGGTGTTTATCCTAATCCAGTACCTTTTGCTGACGTAGTTACTACAACAACCCATAAAACATTGCGTGGTCCTCGTGGTGGTTTAATTTTAGCGCGTGCGAATGAAGAAATAGAGAAAAAACTAAAATCGGCTGTTTTCCCCGGAGGACAA
>CAYNAM010000135.1:0-6487 GCA_964395065.1 uncultured Ventosimonas sp. | reverse complement strand
TTGATAATCTTTTGCCTCATAGGCAGCATAGCTTTGCCATTGTTTATCTTTAAATATAGCCATGGCTTCTTTCGGCTTGTTTTCTTTAAGTAATTTTTGTCCTTGCTGATTTTTATTTAGCCATAATTGGTTCCATTCAAAAGCATGGGCTGTTTGTGGTTGAAAGGTAAGGGCTAGTAGAGGAATACAAAAAAGCCATCCTTTACGTCCTGCAAATGCAGCTATCAGTAAAATGGGGAGTATAAACCAATAACTTTGGTCTTCCCAATAGCTTGTTAGTCTCATGTCTTTCTCATCAACTAAACGTTTATCGCCAGTAGGATTTGCTAGGTGTAGAGCATCAATATCTGCATTATTTAGCGTCATTGTGCTGTAATAACCCCCTTCGCTGTAAGCAAAGGATTGTAAGCTACTGCTGTTTAGCTTGGGATTAATGATGTTGCCTGATGAATCTTTTAAAAATACACCATTGACTAAAATAGGGGCGCCTTGTGGAGTACCTACACCTAATATATCTAAATTGATGGATTTGCCTGCCAGTAAATTGTGGATTTTTTCTTTTTCTTGTTCGTTAAGCCCAGTGGTGACTAATAAGATTTCTGCCTTTTTAGTTTTATTATTTTGGCGTGTGTTATCGATTAGTTTGATGGCTTTTGCTATACCCGCTTCGGCATTTTCTCCAGGTTTAGGCATGATAGCAGGAGAAAGTACCTTAATTAAATTATCGAGTGTTTCCTTATCATCTGACAGTGGTGCAACCACATGTGCAGAACCCGCATAGGCAATGATGGCCGTTTGTGCATCTTTGCGTGCGGTGATAATGTCTAAAAGCTTACGTTTGACACTTTCTAAACGACTGGGTGCGACATCTTTTGAAAGCATGCGAGGTGTCATATCCACTACGATAACCAAGGGAGCATCAAGTTTTAAAGGAGGTTGCTTAATATGTTTCCAGCTTGGCCCTAGTAGCGCCAAGATGGCAAAGAGACTCGCCAGTGTAATTAGTAATTTGGGGATAATGGACTCTTTGGCATTAGTTCCACGTAGAAGCCACGGTTGAAAAAGGGTAGGAATAATAGTTTGCCAAGATCCTCTGTGGGTATTGAGTTTCCATAGTTTCCATAGCAAATAAGCGATGATTGGTAATAATATTATAAATAGAGGGCGTTGCCATTGTGGCCAAAGGGATATCATTGTGGCCTCCAATTTTTTATAGTGGGAAATAAATGATTAATGACCAGCAGAATACTGAGTAATACAGCTAAAGAGAGTGTCCATGGATAATATTCTGTAATAAAGCGTGTCTCATTAGCATCTTGCTTTACAGGTTCCAATTGGTCCAGCGCTTTAGAAATTTGGGCTAAGTCATCTTCTGAGCGAGCACGAAAGTATTTGCCACCTGTTTCATGCGCGATCTTTTTTAAGATCTCTTCATCTAAATCGTCCGAGGCACGGTATACACTGAAAGCATCACGTATGAGTTTGTCTGAGCCAATACCAATGGTATAGACTTTAACTTTGGCTTCTTTGGCTAACTGCATTGCTTGTTCAGGTGTCATTTTTCCTGTGTTGTTTGAACCATCGGTGAATAAAACTAGAACTCGTGATTTCTCATCTTGGTTATAAAGTTGTTTAACACCGAGGGCTATGCCATCACCAATAGCCGTTTGTTCACCGGCAATTCCAATAAATGATTCATCCAACCACGTTTTAACTGTTTTACGGTCAAAGGTGAGAGGGGACTGTAAGTATGCTTTAGTACCAAAGAAAATAAGACCAACCCGGTCGCCGACACGATTTTCAATAAAAGGGCCAAACAGTGTTTTGATTAGCTCTAAGCGATCGATGGGTTTACCATGCAGCGACATATCAGTTGCTTGCATTGAACCTGAGGTATCAACTGCCATTAATAGATCTCGACCTGTGGGTTCGACTGGTATGGGATCTCCAATCCATTGTGGGCGTGCTGCACTTAATAGTAAGGCGCACCAAATAATAAATGGCACAATAACTTTTTGTTTAGACAGGCTCGTTGAGTGGGCAGTTTTACCCGAAATAGCTTCCAACTCAGCCAAAAATGTGACATTTAAAGCGGTTGTATCAGTTTTTGCGGGCGGAAGTAGCCACCTTAACATGAAGGGTAAGGGAAGAAGAATGAATATCCATGGCCAAGCAAAATCAAACATGATGGGTAATCCACGTTTCTATAGAAGAATAAAGGTTGTCTATGGTTTGGTTGTCCATGCAGTAGTTAGCTTGGTAAGCATTGTTTACTAGCATTGGAAATTGTTTTATGTGTGCTTGGGGGCACTTACTGTCCAAAAAGTTTAACCAAGGTTGTCCTGTTAGCACCTTAGTATTTTCGTTAGGGTAATGGGTAATACACAGTCGCTTGAGTAGTGCATTGATGTGTTGTAGCCATTCCCCTGTTGGTTTTTGATAGGGCTTTTCAAATGATTCAAGTTTTTTTAACGCAGCCTGTCTTCTCACGTCAATGTCAATAACGGGGCGTTTTGGTTGCTGGCGGATAGATTTGCGGCGAAATAGGTAGGCCAGCAGGAGTACGAGAATCACTAGAATAGCAATTCCAATCCACCAGATGGGGGCAAGTGGCCACCAACTGACAGGAGGTGGTGCAATTAAGGGCTCTAGGGGAAGTTTCTGTGGATCCATTATTTTCGCTCCTAATAGTGCATGCCTAATAATGGTCTTATTTGTTCCATGACGGGGTGTGCCGTATTAATAGGAAGTAGTTGTGCATTGATTTTTTTTGCCAGTGCTTGCCACATGACTTGGCGCTCTTTTGCACGTGTTTCATACGCTATACGCAATCGTTGATTATTGGTATCAATGGTGAGTTCACGATCACCTTGCGCAAAACGCAATAATCCTGCCTGGGGTAATGCTCGATCAATCAGATCATAGACAGGCAGTAATACAATATCTAAATGAATGGATAAATATTTCAGTACTTGTTGGCATGCTTCATCGAGATTTCTCTCATCAAGGATGATAAATAGTAAGCTACCAGGTCGAAGAGTTTCTTTAACTTGTTTTAAAGCCGTTAATAAACTGCTACTTGGAGCACTTTGTGCATCGGTTGTAAGGTTAGTATTCATTTGCTCAATGTAGTGAAGTAGCTGTAATAAACTACGTTTACTTAAGCGCGGACGTACTAAGCGTTGATGTTGTTCGTTAAAGACTAAGCCGCCGATTCGATCATTATTATCTAATGCAGCCCAACCCAGTAGACTGGCAAGTTGGGCACTGACAACAGATTTTAAACTGTGCTGTGTCCCTAAAAAAAGAGGTTTAGACTGTTCTAATAAAATAAATACAGGGCGCTCTTTTTCTTCATGAAATATTTTAGTGTGCGCTTGTTGGCTACGTGCCGTTACACGCCAGTCAATACTGCGGATATCATCACCTGGTAGGTACAGGCGAACTTGATCGAAGTCGATCCCTCTACCACGCAGTTTTGAATGGTGTGACCCCACAAGGGGGCTGCGCCTATTGTTGGCTGTAAATAAGCTTAGCCCTTTTAATTGGTAACGTATATCCAGTAACTCTTGCAAGCTAACATGGACATGTTGTTCGTTGATAGTGTGCAATGAATGTGGCATGTTTTCTACGCTACAGGTACATCTTCAATAATTCGTTGTATGACTTGATCTGCTGTAATACCTTCTGCCTCAGCTTCAAAGGAAAGTATTAAGCGATGGCGTAAGATATCAAATAAAACAGCCTGAATATCTTCGGGGCTAACAAATTCTCGCTCATTGAGCCATGCATGAGCACGTGCACAACGATCAAGTGCAATGGTTGCACGTGGGCTAGCACCGTAACTAATCCAGTCAGCCAGTTGTGCGTCATAGTTAGCTGGGTTGCGCGTTGCCATGATGAGTTGGACGAGGTATTCCTCAACCGCGTCAGCCATGTATAATTCCATTACTTCTTTACGCGCATCAAAAATGGCTTGTTGGTCTACTTTTTGTTCTGCACGGGCTTCACCATTTAAAGTCTCACTGCGCATTAAATGTAAAATTTGGCGTTCTACATTAGATTCAGGATAGCCAATTTTTACATGCATTAAAAAACGGTCAAGCTGTGCTTCGGGTAAGGGGTAAGTTCCTTCTTGCTCTATGGGGTTTTGGGTTGCC
Source organism: uncultured Ventosimonas sp. (assembly GCA_964395065.1). GTDB lineage: Bacteria > Pseudomonadota > Gammaproteobacteria > Pseudomonadales > Pseudomonadaceae > Entomomonas. The sequence continues at coordinate 2,327 of CAYNAM010000135.1, read as the reverse complement.
ATCACTAAGAATAGTTGTGGTAGAGCATAAGTATTGTTACCAACGGATACTTGTCTTTCGGCCATTGCTTCAAGAAGTGCAGACTGTACTTTAGCAGGTGCACGATTAATTTCATCTGCTAAAATGAGATTTCGGAAAATAGGACCTTTTTGAAATTCGAAAGTGCTATTGTCTGCACGGTAAATTTCACTGCCTGTAATATCGGCAGGTAATAGGTCTGGAGTAAATTGGATTCGTTGAAAACTAGCATCCATTCCTTCTGAAAGTTCTTTAATTGCTTTCGTTTTTGCTAGCCCGGGTGCTCCTTCAACAAGTATATGCCCGTCAGCTAGTAAAGCAATAAGAAGACGATCTACAAGTTTTTCTTGACCCAAAATTTGGTTGGATAAGAACTGACGAAGCGCCAGTATTGAAGCACGGTGTTGCATGAATAACTTCCTCAATCAATATAGGAGTATTTATAAAGTGGTTGATGATTTTATCAATAAAAATGGCGACGATGGCAGTATTTATCGATGTTATCTTGCAACAAATTATTAAAAGACTGATTGAGAGCCGACCAGTCTTTGGTTGGATTAGTGATTGTTTTTTAGTAGTACGGGTTTTTCATCAGGGGCATTGCACAGTAAATAAAGTGCGGTTAGAAGCTCAGGGATGCGTTCTAACATATCGGCTATTAGGTCTGTATCTTGGCTTATTTCAGCAAACTCAGGTTGTTCTTCAAAAAGGGTAGAACCAACCATGATAGGGAGTAGTAGTTCACTGACTTCGTCTTCACCTTTAGAAAACCAAACTTCTTCATTTAAAAAGACGCCTTCCATAAAGCCCATGCACCAACCATTAATTTCTGAGTCTTCTAGGCTTTCACCAGGGTCTAGTTCGCAGGGAATTGTCAGCTCTTCTTCGGATGAAAGTTCTCTTGAAATTTGTGCTTTTAAGCCAATGAGTGCATTTTCAATCTCTTGACGTTGTTCATCGGATTCAAACTGTGGATTCTCACCAAATAAGATCGTTAGCCATTCTTGATCAGGGATAACTTCTGGAGAAATACATAATGCTGTCAGATAACCATGTGCTTGGACATAGGTCATCATTTCCTCATGAGTATCTAAATCCAAAAAAGATTGTAATGAAGTATTAGTATTCATCATAAATGACATAGAGCCTTACCTTGTTATATATTGGTTCAATGTGGGTATAGTAGAACAAATTCATATTTATTTCATGTCTTTTATTCAATTTATGGTTATTTATAGCTTAAACCATGAGGTATTTGTATAATCTCGTTGTTATAGTGGAGTATTTATGTATAAGCGAGCATTGTCCATCCTTAAAAATACCTTTGGTTACGATTCTTTTCGTGGTCAGCAGGGTGTTATTGTTGAGCATATTGCCAAGGGATGCGATGCACTTGTTTTAATGCCTACAGGGGGGGGGAAGTCGATTTGTTTTCAGCTGCCTGCACTCCTGCGAGAAGGGGTGGCAGTTGTTGTTTCACCGCTTATTGCGTTAATGCAAGATCAGGTTGATACACTAAATGAGTTAGGCGTAAAAGCTGCCGCGTTGAACTCATCGCTTTCTGCACAAGAGCAACGAACCATTGCTAAAGAGTTGTTGGCGGGGGAGATTAAGTTTTTATATGTTGCCCCTGAGCGTTTAGTGCAGGAGAGGATGTTAAATTTTTTACGTCAGTTACCTTTAGCTTTGTTTGCTATTGATGAGGCGCACTGTGTTTCTCAGTGGGGGCATGATTTTAGACCAGAGTATTTACAACTGGGGGAGTTGGCTAAGTTGTTTCCTACTATTCCGCGAGTAGCCTTGACGGCTACAGCGGATACACGAACACAACAAGAGATCATTGAGCGTTTGCACCTCAAACAAGCCAAAACGTTTATAGACAGTTTTAATCGACCTAATATTTTTTATCAAATACAGGCTAAAAATCAACCCAAAAAGCAATTGTTAAGTTTTTTAAGTGATAAGCATGATCAGGCTGGGATCGTTTATTGTATGTCTCGTAAGCGTGTCGAGGAGACTGCTGAGTATTTGCAAGAGCAAGGGTATTTAGCCTTACCTTATCATGCCGGGCTTTCCAATAGTATTCGTGCGGCGAATCAGAATCGTTTTTTGAAAGAAGAAGGTATTATCATGGTTGCTACCATTGCCTTTGGGATGGGGATTGATAAGCCTAATGTTCGTTTTGTTGCGCATTTAGATTTGCCTAAAAGTTTAGAAGCTTACTATCAAGAGACGGGACGAGCTGGCCGTGATGGTTTACCTGCTGAGGCATGGATGGTGTATGGGCTGCAAGATGTGCTGTTTAATCA
>CAYNAM010000134.1:0-6591 GCA_964395065.1 uncultured Ventosimonas sp. | reverse complement strand
AATTTCTGGACCTGCTTTGGTGAGTAGAGTAAATCCTGATTCTCTTACTAATGAACTGGTTGGATTGTTACAAATAGTCAATCTACCTAAGTAGTTACCAGAAGGGTAGGTTTCTGAAAAGGCATTGCGTAAGGCTGCTAATGTATCAGCTGTTTCACCAGATTGTGATATAGAAAGAAAGAGGGTGTCTGGTTGAACTGCTACACGTCGATAACGAAATTCACTCGCGACTTCTACTTGGCAGGGAATACCTATCAGTGCTTCTAACCAATAGCGGGCAACAAGCCCCGCATGGTAACTAGTACCACAGGCTACAATTTGAATATTTTTTACTTTGGCAAAAAGTTCTTCAGCATTGGGGCCAAAACTTTGTAGATTAATTTTATCGCCAACGATTCGACCATCAATAGTGGCTTGAATAACCGTCGGTTGCTCATAAATTTCTTTCAACATAAAGTGGCGGTATTCACCTTTATCTGCAGCTTCTGCCGAGATTTGTGCCTTTATGATTTCACGTTTTACTTCTTGACCATATTGATTCCATAATTTGACATTATCACGTGTAATTTCAGCAATATCGCCTTCTTCGAGGTAAATAAAACGGTCTGTTACTTGGCGCAAGGCTAATTGGTCTGATGCAAGGAAGTTCTCCCCAATGCCTAAGCCTATAACAAGCGGGCTACCACTTCGTGCTGCTACAATACGATCAGGTTGCTGTACACACATCGCCGCTAGACCATAAGCACCTTTTAGTTCTTTAACAGTAGCTTTTAGCGCAGAAGCTAAATCACCTATTTCTGATAATTTGTGGTGAAGTAAATGAACAATAACTTCAGTGTCTGTTTGTGAGGTAAACACATAACCTAAACTAATGAGGTATTCTCTTAGTGCTTCATGATTTTCAATAATACCATTATGCACAACTGCAACTTGGTCATGCGAGAAGTGAGGGTGTGCATTTTCTTCTGTTGGAGCACCATGGGTTGCCCATCGAGTATGTGCTATGCCGATTTTACCTGTAAAAGAAGTATCTTCTTGCAGTGCATTGGCAAGTTGGTTAACTTTACCTGTACGACGAATACGGCGAAGTTTTTGTTTATTATCAATAATGGCGAGTCCTGCGCTATCATATCCTCTGTATTCGAGGCGTCTAAGTCCTTCAACGAGTAAAGCTGTTACATTGCGTTCGGCAATAGTACCTACAATTCCGCACATCTTAAATATCCTCTGAGTCTCGCAGTGTAGCGCATAAAAGTGTTACCCCCTGTTGGGTAATCTGTTGTTGTGTGATTTGGTTTAAACGGTTGTCAGTAATAAGAATATCAATTTTATCCCAAGGAAGTTCTATATTGGGTATTTTACGACCTATTTTATCAGACTCTAACATCACGATAACTTGGTGGGCATTATTAGCCATTACTTGTGATAATGATAAGAGTTCATTAAAGCTGGTGGTTCCCTTTTCTATATCAAGTCCATCTGCACCAATAAATAATTGATCAAAATCGTAAGCATTAACAGCATTTTCAGCTAGTTTACCTTGTAATGAACCGGAACAGGGATCCCATGTTCCACCTGTCATGATAAGATTTGGCCCTGTTTCAATAGATGATAATTGATGGGCAACTTTAATGGAGTTGGTCATGACCACTAGGTTTTTTTTATTGATTAACAGGGGGACAAGTGCAAGTGTTGTATTACCACTATCAATAATAATACGACTATTGTCTTTAATTAGCTGGCTAGCTCGTATCGCTATGGCGCGTTTGTATTGTGATATGAGTTGTTCATTGGTATCACTGGGTAAGCGAATAGCACCACCATAGCGACGAAGTAATTTACCCTCATTTTCTAAAAGGGTTAAATCTTTTCGAATCGTAACTTCTGATGTATTTAATTGATGAGCCAATTGATCAACAGAAAGTTCACCTAGTTGATTAATTTGCTCAATAATAAAGTTACGGCGTTGATGGGGGTTACGTTGTATCATCTTTTATTTCGATTCGAAAGCTATTTCGTAATTTATACCATAACGATCGATAAAAAATAAAGTATTTATTCATTACTAACTGTAACAGGGCATTCTACGCGTTGGCTTTTTTGGATATCTGTATCCCATGCAAGCTGATAGGTAAATGCAAGCGTAGTTTTGCCTGGTTTGATTGCTTTATATTCCCAAACAGTTTCTTCTCTATGAATTCTACTTTTAGAGTCTTCATCACGCTGCGTATCATTTTTTAATAGTTGTAAAATATTTTGCTCTTCTTTTTCTAGTTCCCATTTATAGCCACTGAACTGGCTACTAGGTAACTTAACGACAAGTGTTTGATCTTTTTTTAATGAGAGTGGTGAGCAAAGTGTTTGGAAGTTGTTGTTGGTAATAACAACAGGAGATTTTGTTGTGCAAGCAGATAATAACAAACAAATAAAGATCGGCGATAATAAATTCTTAAGCATAATCAGGTCATTAATTAAGTAGATAGCCGATTATATTAACTAACAGAGGATTATATTTGAATTTAAAAAATAGCTAAAATGTAATTATTTGTTTATTTAATAGTTCTATGTCTATGGTTTTGCATACTCCATCTAGTAAGGAAGAGAAAATATGTATAAGTGGTGCTGTTTTTAGATTTTTCTAAGTGACATTAAAGCTTCTTAAAATAGCCCTTTGATAGGGCTATTGTGTATTAATAGTTAAATAAGACAGTTGCTACATCGCTGTAGTGTCTAGCGAAATTTATGGTCAGTCCTTCTTTTAAATAGTTAGGTAATTCCTCATAATGGCCACGATTGGCTTCTGGTAGAATAAGTTCTTTGATTTTTTGTCGTCTTGCTGCTATCACCTTTTCTCTTATCCCTCCAATAGGTAGAACGTGTCCAGTGAGTGTTAGCTCTCCAGTCATAGCTACGCCTTTTTTAGGGGCTTGATTAAGTGCTAAAGAGAGTAGTGCGCTGGCTATAGTAATTCCTGCGCTAGGACCATCCTTTGGTGTTGAACCTTCTGGGACATGTATATGAATATAAGCTTTATCAAAAAAAGCGGGGTATTTCTTTGTGTAGTTTTGTAAGTGTGAAATTATGTAGCTATAAGCAATATCAGCTGACTCTTTCATCACATCGCCAAGATGCCCTGTTAGTTTTAGACCTCTATTGAGTGTATGCACACAGCTTGCCTCGATAGGCAGTGTTACACCTCCCATACCTGACCAAGCCAGTCCTGTTATAATTCCAATGCCTGATAATATTTGCTCATTGTGGAAAGCAGGAAGCCCTAATAGTTGATCTAAATTTAGGTGAGTAATTTTTATTTGTAAATCAGGTTCTTTTAGAAGCTTAACAACATTTTTTCGAATGACTTTAGCTAAACGTTTTTCTAATTGTCTAACACCTGATTCGCGAGCATAGCCTTCAATAATGGCTTTAATTGCTGCATCGGTAATTGTGATTTTACCTTTTGGTACGCCTGCTTTTTCTAGCTGCTTTGGCCATAGATGTTTTTTAGCAATAGCAAGTTTTTCTTCTGTAATATAACCAGCAAGGCTGATGACTTCCATCCGGTCGAGTAAAGGACCTGGTATAGAGTCAATATCATTTGCTGTACAAACAAAAAGCACTTTAGAGAGGTCGACACGTAGATCAAGATAGTGATCTAGGAAGTTAATATTTTGCTCAGGGTCTAATGTCTCTAATAGGGCTGATGCAGGGTCTCCTTGATAACTTTTCCCCATTTTATCAATTTCATCAAGCATAATAACAGGATTGATAACTTGAGCCTCTTTGAGTGCTTGTACGAGCTTACCAGGTTGAGCACCTATATAAGTACGACGGTGTCCCTTGATTTCAGCTTCATCACGCATACCACCTAGACTAAACCGGTAAAAGGGACGATCCAAAGACTCTGCAATTGATTTGCCGATGCTTGTCTTGCCTACACCTGGAGGACCAACCAACAGAATAATAGATCCATTGATTTCTCCTTTAAAAGTACCCACAGCCAGAAACTCTAGAATGCGATTTTTAACATCTTCTAGCCCTGCGTGGTGTTTATTAAGTACTCTTTGTGCATGTTGTAGGTTTAATTTATCTTTGCCTTCAATACCCCAAGGCAAAGCCGTTGCCCAGTCAAGGTAGTTACGTGTGACAGCATATTCGGGAGAACCAACTTCTAAAAATGAGAGTTTGCGGAGTTCTTCATCGATGCGTTTTTGTATCGGTTCGGATAGGTTTTTGCCCTCTAGACGTGCTTTGAATGTATCAATATCTGCACTTTTGTCGTCTTTGCTGATACCTAGTTCTCGTTGAATAATTTTTAACTGTTCTTTTAGAAAGAAATCACGCTGGTTTTTATTGATCTTTTCATTTACTTCAGAAGATAGCTTACTTTGTAACTTAGCAACTTCGACTTCTTTTCGTAGCAAAGGAAGTACTTTTTTCATACGCCTTAAGATCGGTATAGTATCTAAAATCTTTTGTAAGTCGGCGCCTGGCGCTGTAGTTAAAGCAGCTGCAAAGTCAGTTAAAGGCGAAGGGTCGTTAGGGCTAAATCGATTTAGGTAGTTTTTGAGTTCTTCATTGTAAAGAGGGTTTAAGGGAAGTAGCTCTTTAATCGCATTAATAACTGCCATACCATAGGCACGAACTTCATTACGTGGATCTTCAGGGCTTTTCGGGTATTCAACCTCTACAGAATAAGGTGGTTTATGGCTCAAAAACTTTTTAACGGTTATTCGTGTAATACCCTGAGCAACAAATTGTAATTTGTCATTTTCTTGGCTAACTTGATGGATTTTGGCCAAGGTACCGTATTTGGGAATACTTTCAATATCAAAGTTTTCATCAAAGGGTTTTTCGGTATAAAAAATAGCTACGCAGTGATGTTCTTTTTTTGCTACTCGACGTAGTGTTTTTTCCCAAGGGTCTTGATTGACAAGAATGGGTAATACTTGTGCAGGAAAGAAAGGTCTATTGTGAATAGGAATAACATAGAGCTTTTCTGGATAAGAAGGTTCAGCAATAGCTAACTCATTATGTGTTTGTTTATTTTTAAGCTCTACTACATTTTCCTTATTATTTATGTCAGTCATAACGTATCCAAATCTAAAGGTTATGTTTATAGACAGGGTATTTGATTGAAAATAAAAACTAGCTTTCAATCGCTGAATTTACCGTTAATAACGCCAAAAACTAGGGGTTAGTAAAACTAAAACTGTAATGATCTCTAACCGACCTAATAACATACCAAAGGAAAGCACCCATTTTGCACTATCAGGCAGAGGCGAATAATTACCCGATGGACCGATAATATCACCAAGCGCAACACCAACATTACAAACCATGGCCGTTGCTCCTGTCAATGCTGTTACCATATCATAGCCTAAATAAGCTAAATATAAAGCAATTATGGCAATAATAAAAAATAAGAAAAAAGTAAATGCCAAAATAGAACGAACAATTTCATCATCTAAATTGTGTCCGTTATATTTCTGTGGAATGACTGCCCGTGGATGTATGAGTTGTTTTAAGTTGGCAATGAGTAAACGCCAACTAATTTGAAGACGAAATATTTTTAAGCCTCCTGTTGTTGATCCAGAGCAACCTCCAAGAAAAGTGAGATAGAAAAAGATCATCATAGCAAAGCCACCCCATTTACCATAATCATCGACAGCAAACCCCGTTGTAGAAACAACAGAAATTACACTGACAGAAGCAATCCGTAAGGCATCTATAAAGGAGTTGTTGCTATTTTGCCAAAGCCAAATACTTAGAAGAAGACAAAAAGTAAAGATAATAGTCAAAAAACCTCTGACTTGCTCATCTTTGAAGAGAGCGGTGTAATTACCTCTGACTGTCGTTACATATAGTGTAAAAGGTAGGCTACCTAATAACATTAAAATAATAGCAATCCAATGTGTGCTAGGTACAAATTTACCTAATGATGTATCTGAGGTAGAAAAACCTCCTGTTGAAATAGCGCTCATTGCATGATTAATTGAGTCAAAAAAAGGCATACCGCTAAGATAAAAGGCTAAGACACCTAGTGCAGTGAAAAAAACGTAAATACTTAGGATATATTTAGCAATAATATGTGAGCGGGGTAAGACTTTTTCTGACCAGTCTGAAGATTCAGTTTGGAATAGTTTCATTCCTCCAACACGCAACATAGGTAAAATGGCGACGGCCATCACGATAAACCCTATACCACCAATCCAGTGTAGCATTGAGCGCCAAATGAGTAATGCTGGTGCTGTATTGTCAAGATCAGAAAGTACTGTAGCACCTGTTGTAGTGATTCCTGACATTGCTTCAAAAAAAGCATCTGTATAGCTTATGTGCCGAATCATTATCATAGGTAGTGCTGCAAAAATACAAACAACAAGCCATGTACAAACAGTAAGAAAGTACATGTCGCGTGGTCGTAAATGTATTTGTAGAGAGCCTTTTTGTTTGATCATTAAGAAGCCAGTTAAAAAGGTAATTAGCCCTGACCAAAAGAAAGCCGTTATATCATTAGCTGTGTGCGGAAATGTGAATGATGCAACCATAGGCACTAACATGGCAATGGATAGAGCCAGTAGAAAAAAACCTGTT
>CAYNAM010000133.1:0-6658 GCA_964395065.1 uncultured Ventosimonas sp. | reverse complement strand
GCATTTACAGGTTCAACAGATATTGGTTATGGTGTTGCGAAAGCAGCTGCTGAAAAACTTATTCCTGCAACACTTGAGTTGGGTGGCAAGTCTGCCAATATCGTTTTTGAAGATGCCCAAATGGATAAGGCTGTTGAGGGAGCAGCACTAGCTATTTTATTTAATCAAGGACAAGTATGTTGTGCTGGTTCACGCTTGTTAGTACAACGTTCAATTTATGATAAGTTTTTAGTGGCGTTAAAAGCTAAGTTTGAGTCTGTTAAAGTGGGTGATCCATTAGATCCTACAACTCAGATGGGTTGCCAAATTAGTGAAAAACATATGGAAAAGATTCTAAGCTTTGTGGGTGTAGGAACACGCCAAGGTGCTAGAGTGTTAACTGGTGGGGAGCGCTTTGGTACTGAGGGAGCATTCGTAAAACCAACTATCCTTGCCGATTGTAAGCCTGATATGGATATTTCTTGCCAAGAGGTATTTGGTCCAGTATTAGCAGTTATTCCTTTTGATACAGAGGAAGAGGCTATTACAATTGCAAATAACTCAGAGTTTGGTTTAGGTGGTGCTGTTTGGACACGTGATATTAATTGTGCTTTACGAGTTTCTAAAGGTGTTAGAACTGGTAGAATGTGGGTGAATTGTTATAATCAGTTACCTGCACATGCTCCATTTGGTGGTGTCAAAAAATCAGGTATAGGTCGTGAAACGCACAAAATGATTTTAGAGGCTTATACTCAAAAGAAAAATATTTTTATCAGTACATCTGAAAAATTAACAGGATTATTTTAATTCTGAAACTTACAAGGGTAAGCAACTTTTGCCCTTGTAAGTGTTTTATAGAGTAAATATAAATAAGTATTGCATTTATATAAAGTTTAAAAAAATGAACTTTTTAAATTTCTTGTGTTCTTATAGTATACAAAGGCTTATTTATTGTATAAGTGGTTTTGTTGGATTTCCCCTAAATCCAACAGCTTAGATCCTAGACTTCTCCTCCTCCCTAAATCGAAGTCTGGGATTTTTTTTATTTGCAATTAATCTACAGGATACATCCCATAATTAGTGCATCTTCAAAGCCTTGCTTGGTTGGATAGTAGTTAGCTCTTCTACCTATCTCGTTAAAACCAAAGTTTTCATAGAGTCGATAAGCGGAGAGATTAGTCTCTCTAACTTCTAAAAAACACTCATCTGCACCTAGTTTTTTAGCTTCTTGCATGAGATGTGCAAGCAAATATTTTCCCAATCCACACCCTTGTTGTTGTGGGTTGATAGCAATATTAAGTAGTTCTGCCTCGTTTAATACAATTTTTAATATGCCATAGCCAATAATTTTTTGATTCTGTTGTATTACCCAGCAACGATAATGATGGAGAGCTTCTTTAACTAATGCTTTACTCCAAGGGTGGTAATGAGCTTGTTGCTCTATATCATTTACATGGTTTACGTCATTTTCCGTCATTTCACGGAATAAAAGGTTAGTTAGTTCTGCCATAGTGGAGTTAGCTTACGAATAGTATGCCATAAGGGGGCTTTTAAATGAGGAGATGTCATCAGCACATCAAGGCTAGGGCTAAGCAATGTTTGTCCATAAGGGGCTAAAATGGGAGCCTCGAAGTAGTTTGTTTCATTTAGATCAGTCGCATGGCAAATACTATCTAATCCGATTAGCCATAAGCATTGAGTATCAATAAACTGTTCTTTATAGGTAATAATAAAGCTTTGCAAAAATTCTTTAGCTTCTTTCTTTCCTTGGGCAATCGTTGAGTTTTTGAAAAGAGGCCACTGTATGATATCACCTAATGGTTGGGGAGTGTCGGGTAGTTTTGCTGCATATAAAATATTGCGTAATAGTTGATAGGCAGGGTCTTTTATTTGAAAGAGTTCTGCTATTGGACGTTCAATGAGTAGTAGGCAATGTCTCACTTGCAGTAATTGCAATGAAAAGTGAGGGGTAGCGGTTATTATATCATCCTGTAATAGGGGGGCTTTGTGGTCAACGTTTTCTTTAAATGCTACATCAGGGATAGGTGCTTTGTCTTTTTTTACAATAGGAATGGTTTCTACTATAGGATATTCTACTTTAGCGGTTAATACAGAACTTTCTGGGTGTTTAGCAAAAGGTAATGATACACGAGGGAGCCATGTGTTTATTTGCATGGCTGACAAATAGTTTTCCCGCAGTTTGGCTTGTACCATAAGAGTTATTCGCTGTGCTTGAGTTGAGAGAGTTGGTGTTGGAAAATACACATTCTTACGACATCACGGTATTCACCATTGACAAAAAACTCTTGTTTTAGAATACCTTCTTGTTTAAAACCTAATTTGGCATAGATATAAATAGCTTTTTCATTATTTACGTCAACCAGTAAGTAAAGTTTATAAAGATTTAAAATATGAAAGGCATATTCCATTGCCAGTTTTGTTGCTTTACTGGCGTAACCTTTTCCTTGGTGTGTTGGATCTATAATAATTTGAAATTCAGCATTGCGATGAATATAGTTGATTTCAACGAGCTCAACAAGTCCTATTTTAGTTGTTTGATGTTGAATAATGAAACGACGTTCACTTTGATCATGAATGTGCTTGTTGTATAAGTCAGAAAGCTCTACAAAGGCCTCATAGGGCTCTTCAAACCAATAGCGCATAATATTGGCATTATTATTTAGTAGATGAACAAATTCTAAATCTTTTTTTTCGAGAGGGCGTAGTTGGATAGAGTTACTTTCGATAATTGCCATAAAATCTCCAAAAGAATTTATATAGCTATTTTAATATAAGGCATTGTGTAACTGTTTTTACTCTATCAAAATAGTTGAGTAAACCCTGTATGATAGGGTTCACTCTTATTATTGCACTAATTTTTGGTGATGTTTTCTTGTTTCATGCGCTCTAATTCTTGTGCGTATAGCGCATCAAAATTAATAGGCGAAAGCATAAGTGCGGGGAAAGAACCTTTAACAACTAGACTATCTAAGGTTTCGCGTGCATAAGGAAATAATAGGTTAGGACAAAAAGCACCTAGCATATGGCTGATATTTTCAGCATCTAGTCCTTTAATCATGAAGATCCCAGCCTGTTGTACTTCTGCAATAAAGGCCACCTCGTCATCAATTTTTGCGGTTGCTGATACTGTCAATATCACTTCATAAACACCTTCTTCGATCGTGTTTTGGCGTGTATTTAGCTCAAGGTTAACGGCAGGTTTCCATTCTTTTAGGAAGATTGCTGGCGTTTTGGGTGACTCAAAAGACGCATCACGTATATAAATTCGCTGAATTGAGAATTGTGGTTCTTGGGCATTATTTTGTTCAGTCATCGTATTAAGTATCCATAAATAAATTAAATATTAATGAGTCGCCAATAGCGAGTCTAACTTCCCTTCATTTTCTAGTGCAAAGAGATCATCACACCCCCCTACATGAAAATCATTAATCCAAATTTGAGGTACTGAGTTACTGTTAGCTTTCTGACTCATCTCTGCGCGTACATCAGGTTTACCATCAACAGAAATTTCCTGAAATGTTACCCCTTTTTGTGTAAGAAGCTGTTTGGCTCTTATGCAGTAGGGGCACCAAGCACTGGTATAGATAGTGATATTTGCCATATTTATGCCTTTGCTTTCTTTTTAACAAGTGGTAGGCCATCTGCTTTCCACGTGGCTGTACCGCCTCCTAGTTTGGCAACATTAAAGCCTGCTTTTTTTAAGTCACGACAGACAGTACCACAATGTTGCCCTTGTGCATCAACAACTACAATAACTTTATTTTCTTTAAATTTATTAAGTTCTACCATGCGTGTTGCAAATTTTTCAAGAGGAATATTGAGTGAGTCTGTAATATGACCTGCACCAAAATCCTTAGATGAACGAATGTCTACAATAATGGCTTGTTCGCTATTAATCAATGAGGTTAGTTGAGCAGAACTAATGCTACGACCTCCACGACGAACTTCTGTGATCGCTAATAAAACTAATAGAGCTAGAAAAATACCACATAAAATATAGTGGTTACCAATAAATTCAATAAATCTTGAAGTATCCATTAATTAATTCCGCAATAAGTAATTCTGTCAGTATACACTAAGTTTATTAAATGCTTCATCTATACATTGAAACGGAAATGCATAACATCACCATCTTTTACTATATAATCTTTACCTTCTAAGCGCCATTTTCCTGCTTCTTTAGCACCTGCTTCACCTTTATATTGTACAAAGTCCTCGTAGGCAACTACTTCTGCGCGAATAAAGCCTTTCTCAAAGTCTGTATGTATGACCGCAGCTGCTTGTGGGGCTGTAGCTCCGACTTTGACTGTCCAAGCTCTAACCTCTTTGACGCCAGCAGTAAAATAGGTTTGTAAGTTAAGTAATTGATAACCGGCGCGAATGACACGATTTAAGCCTGGCTCTTCTATGCCAAGTTCAGCAAGGAACATATCTTTTTCTTCACCATCTTCAAGCTCAGCTATTTCAGCTTCTATTTTATTGCAGATAGGTACAACTACAGCTCCTTCTTCTTTTGCAATTGCTTGTACAATATCAAGGTACGGATTGTTTTCAAAACCATCTTCCGCGACGTTAGCAATATACATAACGGGTTTTACTGTAAGTAGGTGAAATGATTTGATCTTTGTTTTTTCATCTGCGGTTAAGTCTTTTAAAAGCGAGCGAGCGGGTTTGCCGTCAGTGAGATGTTGTTGTAATTTTTCTAATAAGTCTTTACTAGCAATGGCTTCTTTATCACCGCTTTTTGCTTGCTTCTGTGCGCGTTGTAATTGTTTTTCTATGCTATCAAGATCAGAAAAAATAAGTTCAAGATCGATAATCTCAATATCTCTTTTGGGATCTACACTGTTAGCCACATGGACAATATTATCATCTTCAAAGCAGCGAACTACATGGGCAATTGCATCTGTTTCTCGGATATTGGCTAAGAATTGATTGCCTAAGCCCTCACCTTTGGATGCCCCTTTAACAAGGCCGGCGATGTCCACAAACTCCATCGTGGTTGGTAGTACACGCTCGGGCTTAACAATTTCAGCTAATATGTTTAGACGCATGTCTGGCATTGCGACAATACCACTATTTGGTTCTATTGTGCAAAATGGAAAGTTCTCAGCACCAATACCCGCTTTGGTTAGTGCATTAAATAAAGTAGATTTACCAACATTTGGTAAGCCAACAATACCGCAATTAAACCCCATTATTTGTATCCCTTAAAGTGATTAGTTATGCTTTTTGACTGTGTAGTTGTTGCATTGCCTTATCCCAGTTGCCACTGATAATATCAGGTAATACCTCAAGTGAGTGTTCTATACTGGTGGCTAATAATTCGCGTTCTTTAGGAGGTGCTTTGCTTAGTACAAAATTAGAGACTAAGCTTTTGTCTCCAGGGTGCCCAATACCCAGTCGTAAGCGATAGAAATTATTTTGATTTGAGCATTGTGCAATAATATCACGTAAACCATTATGTCCACCATGCCCGCCGCCTTGCTTCAGCTTTGCAACACCGGGGGGAAGATCAAGTTCGTCATGAGCGACAAGGATTGCATGCATGGGAATACGAAAGAAATTTGCTAATGCAGCAACTGATTGACCACTACGGTTCATATAGGTTGTTGGAATCAGAAGTTTTATATCTTGATTACTGATATTAAAGTGCCCGACTAAACCATAGTATTTGCGTTCTAAAATTAATGGAGTATTGTATTTTTCTGCAATACTCTCAATAAACAGGGCCCCAGCATTATGTCGAGTTTGTTCATATTCTGGCCCTGGATTACCAAGACCTACTATCAACTGTACTGCAGACATATTGGGACCCTCTTTATACAGAAGAATTATTCTTCTGTAGGTGCTTCAGCAGCATCACCTTCAGCGGCAGATTCATCTTCTGCTTGTGCACGTGGTGTGTAAATAGTTGCTACAGCAAGGTCATTTTCATGAGATAAAGCAATTAATTCAACACCTTTTGGTACATTAAGATCAGATAAATGGATAACTTGATCCAATGTAACGTTAGCCATATCAACAGTAATTGATTCAGGTAAGTCTTTAGGTAAACATTGAATTTCAACTTCTGATGTCATGTGAGATATTTCACCGCCATCTTGTTTTACACCTATAGCGATATCTTCATTAATGAAATTTAAAGGAATAGTTGTCGTAATTTTTTGGCCTGCAACCATACGTTGAAGGTCGATGTGTAAAACAAAACCTTTTGATGGATGACGCTGTAATGCTTTAATTAAAACATTTTCCTTTTGTCCAGCAACATTGATACTTAAAATA
This sequence comes from uncultured Ventosimonas sp., assembly GCA_964395065.1. Taxonomy (GTDB): domain Bacteria; phylum Pseudomonadota; class Gammaproteobacteria; order Pseudomonadales; family Pseudomonadaceae; genus Entomomonas. The sequence goes on along the minus strand of CAYNAM010000133.1, from coordinate 373 downwards.
TGGCTAAATACTGACTCGTTTTCTAAAAGTTTAGCAAGATCTTTTGCTAAGATACTAATAGACTTAGGTGCTTTGTCTCCACCATAGATAATGCCTGGAACCATGCTTGCGTTGCGACGTAGGCGGCGGCTCGCACCTTTCCCTAAATCATCACGCGATTCTGCGTTTATTGTAAAATCTACCATTATAAAATCTCCAAAAAAAAGAACTCAAAAACGTTTGCGACCAGCGTTTGAGTTGCTTATAAAAAAGCCTACCGATGATAGGCTAGGTTACAGCGCTAATAACGAAACATAGCGCTAATAGACTCTTCATTACTAATGCGTCGAACAGCTTCCGCGACGATTGGCGAAATATCGAGTTGACGAATTTT
>CAYNAM010000132.1:0-6666 GCA_964395065.1 uncultured Ventosimonas sp. | reverse complement strand
TATTTACTTAAAGCGGTAGAGCAAGGTTACCTTTCATCCATTAAAACCTACATCTTGTGAAAATTAAGACTTCTACTGACATTTTATTTTTGTTAGTTTAATTTAAAATGTCATAGGAGAATTTTTAATGAGTACAAAAGCTCAAAGAGAGATTTAAGACCAAAAGCAGCTACTGATATGGGCGATATAAATCTAGCCAGTAAATTATTAGGCCACACAAAACAGCAAATTACAGAGTTAATTTACATCAGAAAAGGACAAGAAGTTGAACCTCTCGAACGTAAATAATGTAAAAGATGGGGAAATGGCTATAAATAAAATGGGGAAATGATTCAAATCCTACATAAAAAACACAAACAATAAAAAAGCCTAAACCCATTACAACGCAAGATATACATGGCGGAAGAGGCAGGAATCGAACCTACCTCAGCCAATAGGCTGACAACGGTTTTGAAGACCGTGGAGACCAACCAGATCTCATCAACTTCCTAATCATATACGATCAAATTTTACCATATAACAGCGAATAAAAAATTAAGTCTTTTTTTAAATCCTTTGACATAAATACCTTAATAGTTAAGTTTTTAGACTCTATTATAAGATATGGCAATAAGGGAGTTATCGAATAGGTTTATAATAACTACCCTAATGAAATTGCTGTTTTAAAGTCTTATTATTGGTAAAAATTAGCTATAGAAGCTAGGAGTCTATTATGAAAGTCACTGCCATTATCTCAACCAATGAAACTGAGAAAGTTTGGAATGCACTACGCCTCACAAATACCTTTCTTGGTACAGGACATGAAGTTTCTATTTTTTTAATGAATAGTGGGGTTGAGGCAGAGTTTATTGATCATGAGCTTTTTGATATCCAAAAAAATTGGCAAGTATTTTTAGAACGCGGTGGCAATATTGTTAGCTGTGGAACCTGCCTGCAATTTAGGAAGCTAACAGATAAAGTTTCTATCAGTAAAATTGGTAACTTATTAGATTGTGCCACAATGGTCGAAACGGCAGATAAAGTATTAAACTTTTAGTAAAAGAAGCCTAGCCTTTATATATAATTAAAAAAGGGGAGTTACCTCCCCTTTTTTAATATGTTAACATCATCGCTAACTAAACAGATTTATTAGGAGACACTGTTCCATTCTCTGTTTCTTTACGTAAATGATGTTTAAGTTGACTATACTCTTCCAAGACATAACGCTCCGCTTGTATCTGATCATCAATTGGCACAAGTTTTACAGGAACATATTTATACTCTGGTGTTTTAGTAATAGGACTTAAGTTTTCACCAACTAACTCATTACAAGCGCCTATCCACCATTGATAAGTCATATAAACAGCACCTTTGTTTGTTCTGTCACTCACATCGGCACGAGAAATAACTTTTCCATGATGGGATTGTATCCACACCAGTTCCTGATCTTGAATGTTTAATGCTTTAGCATCTTCCGTATTGATTTGTACATACCCTGGCTCATCCGCCAAGGCAGCTAAGGCACGACAGTTTCCTGTCATTGAACGGCAAGAATAATGCCCCACTTCACGAACAGTAGCAAGTACAAGAGGAAACTCTTCACTTATTTGTTCAACAGGAGGTGCCCAGTCACAAGTAAAGAATTGACCTTTACCATTAGGGGTATCAAATTTCGCACCACCCTTACCATCATCATATAAATACTTAGAACCTGGAGAATCTAATGTTGGGCATGGCCATTGGACATAACCTAAACCACCATCAGCATCCAATTTTTCATAAGTTGCTCCATAGTATTTAGGACATAAACCACGTAATTCATCCCAAATCTCATTGGTGTTTTTATAGTGCATTGGGTAGCCTAGCTCTCTTGCTAACAAGCTGATGATTTCCCAGTCCACTTTAACATCACCTTCAGGTTCAACCGCTTTATAAAAGCGTTGGAAACCACGGTCAGCGGCTGAGTAAACGCCTTCATGCTCACCCCATGTTGTAGCAGGTAAAATAACATCTGCTGCGGCTGCTGTTTTGGTCATGAAGACATCTTGGACAATGAATAACTCTAGCTCATTAAATCCTCGTCTAACAGCTGATAAATCAGGCTCAGTTTGCAATGGGTCCTCTCCCATACAGTAGAAAGCCTTTAATTTACCTTGTTCCGCTTTCATTGCCACTTCACTAAGATAAACCCCAATGTTAGAAGGCAAGGATTCAACCCCCCACGCTTTCGCAAATTTAGCGCGGACAGCATCATCAGTTACATTTTGATAACCAGGGAACTGATTAGGCAATGCCCCCATATCACAAGCACCCTGAACATTATTTTGTCCACGTACAGGTGCAAGCCCAGTATTAGGACGACCAATATGCCCTGTTAGTAAAGCTAAACTGGCTAATGCTCTAACCGTTTCAACACCTTGGTAGAATTGGCAAACACCCATTCCCCAGAAAATACCAGACGCAGGGGAAGTAGCATACATACGAGCCACTTGACGAATCAATGAAGCTTCAATACCCGTCGTTTTCTCTACGGACTCAGGCGTATAGTTAGCGACAATATCGCGGAATGTTTCAAAGCCTTCTGTGTATTTATCAATAAATTCTCGATTGATTAAATCCTCAGCGATTAATACATGAGCCACCGCATTTAAAAAGGCTAAATTACTGCCATTTTTTAATGGCACATAAAGATCAGCAATACGTGCTGTCTCAATTTTTCTTGGGTCACATACGATAATTTTAGCACCACGCTCTTTAGCACGAACAACACGACGCGCAATAATAGGATGTGATGTAGCTGGATTCCAGCCAAAAATAAAAATACATTTGGTATCATCAATCTCAGTGATTGAGTTACTCATGGCACCGCCACCGACTGTAAGTTGCAGACCTGCAACAGAAGGACCGTGTCAGACTCGGGCGCAACAATCGACGTTATTAGTACCAATCACCGCACGGGCAAATTTTTGCATCACGTAGTTGGTCTCATTACCTGTACTACGAGAAGAGCCAGAACACATGATAGAATCAGCACCGTATTTTTCTTTAATTTCTTTCAACTTCGCGGCTGTAAAACGAATAGCTTCATCCCATGAAACAGGCTCTAAAGTACCCCCTTTTTGGCGGCGAATCATCGGATTACGTAAGCGTGGTGTTAAAATTTTTGTGTCATGTATAAAATCCCAGCCGTATAGGCCTTTTAAACATAACTCGCCTTCATTTGTTAATCCATTAGCCCCCTCAGCACCAACTACACGGCCATTTTCGACCTGTAAGTTGATCTTACAACCAGAGGCACAATATGGGCAGACCTCTATCACTTTTTTCATTTTTAACTCCTAACACTTAGGTAGAACATAAAACAACAAACTGATTTAGATTATGCGCCCAAACGAGGGTCGCGTTGTATTGCTGCGAGTTGGCGTTCACGCTGTATTTTTTCTAACTCAACAGGTTTAACCAATGTAAGCGCATCGGTTGGGCAAGCACGTATACATGCAGGCCCCTGTGGATTAGAAGAACATAAATCACATTTTAAAGCTTCTGCTTTATAACGTACACCAATATGTTGTCCATTCACGACACGAGGTATTGTTCTTACTTTAACTTGCATAGCACCAAAAGGGCAAGCCAACACACATGTCTTACAACCAATACATTTTTCTTGTATCACAACAACATGCTCACCTTTTAATTCAATCGCGCCATTAGGGCAAGCAGCAGCACAAGGGGCATCGTCACATTGACGGCACATAACAGGAACCGTAACATTTGCCGCAACAATCACTTTAAGCCTAGCGTTAAAATGTGCCGTCTCTAAACTTTTTATTTCTTCGCCATGAGAAAGGACACAAGCAACTTCACAGGTTCTACAGCCTATGCATGCATCTGGATTGGCGTTGATAAACTGATTCATGATCTGCTCCCTACAACGGCATTGCCAATTAAAATCGATACCATCTAAAAAAACTTTTCTGGGGTTAAATCGTTACTTATATACTACGATAAAAATTTAACCAATTTACTGTTCACATATGGCCAATGGCTCAAATGCTTTTTGTATATCATGCAAATTTAATGCCTGATATATCTGCTCTACTGCTTTTTTTACTGTGTCTGTCATTGGATAATAAAAGCCAACAATATCGGGTTGGATACCTAAAAATAAAATTTCAGGAATATCGTCCCTAAGCTGTTCAATAAGGAAGTTTAATGGCATATTATGGGTATTCATTAAAAACAGTTCTGCAATCAAATCAGGGTCAACAAAACGAATATCTCCCGGCATTAATCCCATCTCTGTTGCATCGACAATCAGCAATAATGACGGTTTTAATTGACGAATTTGATGAACAACATTTTCTGGTGTTGACCCACCATCGATAACGTGCCAATGTTCAAGAGGATTTGCTAGCATTTTTTCAGCCAATAATGGCCCTGCCCCATCATCCCCCATCATATTATTACCTACAGTTAAAACGATATTCTTTACCACGTTACACCACTCGTTTAACCATTAAATACATCGCAGGTTCTTTAGTAATCGCCTGTAATAGCTGTAATAACGTATCCGTCCATGATTTATAGGGTTCTTCCATCTTATCTCTTACCGCAACAAAAGCATTTGCTAATAAGTTAACATGGGTAACATCGATGGTAATTTCGCCAAACTTCAATAACCTTGCTAATTTATTAAATGCTTCTGTTCCCTCAGTTAAATAAGCAACCCATCGTTGATAATCAGGAGTTTCGCACTCTAAAACTGATTTTAAGCAATCAATTACACCCACATGGTGCCCAATAGCTAGAGAATAGTACATTACTTGTTGGGCTTCTTCGGGGATATCTTCCTCTTGCTCCACAAATTTCTGATTAAGCACATAAAATAATACTTGATCAGCCATGGTATTCACCTTGAACGCTTCTTAAGCAAACCTTTTGAAGCTCATGAACGACTTCAGTTAATCGTGGATCTGCCTCTTTCTCAAGCCATGCATCAAGTTTTAAGTCAAACTCATAGGCTGTTGAATTCTCTAGTAGCTCAATGACTTTATCACTAATTAACCGACCTTGATAATAACCTGCTAATCTTCTCGCCTCACGCTCTACCAATACACGCGTATCCAGTGGCGCATTAGGGAAAAGTAACGGTGCTTGCTTGTTACCTGTTTGATCATGTGATTTGCCCGTTAACTTTTGTTCCAGTAAGCCTAAAGCAACAGCGAAACCATAAATAGTTGCCGCAGGTGTTGGTGGGCAACCAGGTATAAACACATCAATCGGCACAATATGATCACTACCACCCCAAACACAATATAAATCATGGAAAATACCACCTCCACAACCACAAGCACCATAGGATATACAGATCTTAGGATCCGGCGCACTATGGTAAGCCCTTAATGCAGGCATACGCATCGAGCGTGTTACAGCGCCTGTGAACAGTAAAATATCCGCATGACGAGGTGAAGGAACTACCTTAATACCAAAACGTTCCGCATCAAATAATGGGGTAATCGCCGCAAATATTTCAATTTCGCAACCATTGCAACCACCACAGTCAACACGATAAACATAGGCAGAACGTTTTATTTTCTTTAATAATGTTTCTTTTAACTTACTAACTTGCTCTTCAACAGAAATAGGCTGTGTCGCATAGTGGTCATAATCTTTCGCTATCACATTATTGTTGTCTGTCATGATTAACTCCCGCTTCAACATGCATGCCTAAATCAATATTACGCTTACTCACAATATTTTGTCGGCGTTTGCAATCAGGGCATGTTTCAAACTGCTCTCTTCTTGCCTCTACCTCTTCGACTGTTAAACCTGCATGTACCAATAATGCCATGGTGTAATCAATTTCTTTTTGTGGTGCAAAATACTTCCCACACACTTGGCAAGCAGTTAGATCAAAGGTGGCACGTTCGTATAAATCCTCTTTATTAGTAACAGCCAACTCAAAATCTTGTGACAAAACCAGTGCACGTGTTGGGCAAACTTCCTCACAACGACCACAAAAAATGCAACGCCCTACAAACAGTTGCCATACACGTTTACCTGATTTAGTGTTTGTTTCCATTGTCAATGCATTAGCAGGGCATGCCGTTGTACAAGCAGCACAAGCAATACATTGATCGGCTTCATAATGAGGTTTTCCTCTGAACCCTTGTGGAAGATCGAGCGGTTTAAATGGATACTTAACCGTTACATCACCCACTTTTTTAATAATCTTCAACAGTTTCAACATGATCGCAATTCCCTCTATTGTTTTACTGGTGAATAAGTCCGCTCAATACCGTATCGCTCAATTTCTTTATACGGTACAGTAACTGATTTTTTCTTACGCACATCAACCAAAGTTACTCGGTCAGTACATGAATAACAGGGGTCTAAGCTGCCAATAATCAGCGGCGCATCAGAAACTGTATTACCACGTAGCATATAGCGTAGTACAGGCCAATTAGCATAAGTGGCTGCACGGCAACGCCAACGGAATAATTTTTGGTTATTACCGGTCATACTCCAATGCACATCTTCGCCTCGTGGGGCTTCGGTAAAGCCTAATGCAAATTTATTAGGTTGATAGGTAAAACCTTCCACTAATAAAGGGCCTTCGGCTAGGTTATCTAAGAGATACTCACACATGGCAATTGAGTCAAGGGTTTCATCTACACGCACAAATAC
>CAYNAM010000131.1:0-6699 GCA_964395065.1 uncultured Ventosimonas sp. | reverse complement strand
TGGTTGCATCAACATTTGATGAACCACCTATACGTCATGTTCAAGTAGCGGAGATGGTGATAGAAAAGGCTAAGCGCTTAGTAGAGCATAAGCGTGATGTTGTCATTTTGTTGGACTCTATTACGCGTTTAGCTCGTGCTTATAATACTGTTGTACCTAGCTCGGGTAAGGTATTAACTGGTGGTGTTGATGCTCATGCGCTTGAAAAACCAAAGCGTTTTTTTGGGGCTGCACGTAATATCGAAGAGGGTGGAAGCCTAACAATTTTAGCGACTGCTTTGGTTGATACTGGTTCTAAGATGGATGAGGTTATCTATGAAGAATTTAAGGGTACAGGTAACATGGAGTTACAACTAGATCGTAAAATTTCTGAGAAGAGAGTCTTTCCTGCTATTAATATTAATCGCTCTGGTACTCGTCGTGAAGAGTTATTAACGACAGAGGATGAGCTTCAAAGAATGTGGATTTTACGTAAAATACTTCATCCAATGGAAGAAATTGCAGCAATTGAGTTTTTGTTAGATAAACTAAAAGATACAAAAACTAATGATGAGTTTTTCCAGTCTATGAAGAGAAAATGATAGTATAATAGAGCCGCAGTGATGCGGCTTTATTGTTTAGATCAGTAAGATAGGTATTTATCTGTATGCAGTATGCGGATTTAAGAGATTTTATTAAAGGCTTAGAAGCGCAAGGTGAACTAAAGCGTATTACAACAGCTATCTCTCCAATATTAGAGATGACAGAGGTCTGTGATCGTACCTTGCGTAAGCAAGGTCCTGCACTACTGTTTGAAAATCCTAAAGGTTATTCTATCCCTGTTTTAGGTAATTTATTTGGTACAACCAAGCGGGTCGCTTTGGGGATGGGAACTGATGACATTAATCAGTTAACAGAAATTGGAAAGCTATTGGCTTTTCTAAAAGAACCTGAACCACCTAAGGGATTAAAAGATGCCTGGCAAAAATTGCCACTCTTTAAAAAAGTTCTCAATATGTCACCTAAAATAGTAAAAGATGCTGTTTGCCAGACAGTAATTAAAGAGGGTGGTGATGTTGATTTGGCAGAACTTCCTGTTCAGAAATGTTGGCCTGATGATGCTGGTCCCTTAATTACATGGGGAATCGTTGTCACTAAAGGACTTTCAAAAGATCGGCAGAATTTGGGTATTTATCGTCAGCAAGTTATTGGTCGCAATAAAGTGATTATGCGCTGGCTGAACCATCGTGGTGGGGCGTTAGACTATCAGGAGTGGTTGCAAAAGTATCCTAATGAACCTTTTCCTGTTTCTGTAGTGCTAGGCTGTGATCCTGCAACGATTTTAGGTGCTGTGACACCTGTTCCCGATGGCTTATCAGAATATGCTTTTGCAGGATTATTGCGCGGACAAAAAACCGAGCTAGTAAAATGCATTGGTAATGATCTACAAGTCCCTTCTATGGCAGAGTTTGTGTTAGAGGGATTTATTTATCCAAATGAAGTGGCCGATGAAGGCCCTTTTGGTGATCACACTGGGTACTATAATGAGGTGGATAAGTTTCCTGTCTTTACTGTAGAGCGTATTACACACCGAGAGAATCCTATTTACCACAGTACGTATACTGGTCGGCCACCTGATGAACCTGCTATTTTAGGTTTAGCGCTAAATGATGTCTTTGTTCCAATATTGCAAAAACAATTTCCAGAGATTGTAGATTTCTATTTGCCGCCTGAGGGTTGTTCTTACCGGATGGCCATTGTGACGATAAAGAAGCAATATCCTGGGCATGCAAAGCGTGTCATGATGGGCGTATGGAGTTTTTTACGCCAGTTTATGTATACTAAGTTCGTTGTTGTGACAGACGATGATATTAATGCTCGAGATTGGAATGATGTAATTTGGGCAATTACAACACGAATGGATCCTAAACGCGATACGCTGTTGATTGATAATACTCCGATTGATTATTTGGATTTTGCCTCGCCAGTTTCAGGCTTGGGGAGTAAAATGGGATTAGATGCTACACATAAATGGCCCGGTGAAACTAGTCGTGAATGGGGGCTGGCAATCCATAAAGATCCCACTGTGGTTAAATATATTGATGAGATATGGTCAGAGTTGGGGCTAGATTAGATGATGTGTATAATATGCATCATCACTGTATAAGCTGAGCCCTTTGTAGGTTTTATAATCCACTTTAAAAGAACATGATTAACAATGAGTAATTCAAAACAACAAGTTTCTAGTTTAAAAATTTATTTTAGATTATTAAGGTATGTAAGACCTTATGTAGGCTTTTTTGCGATTAGTATTTTGGGTTATATGATTTTTGCATCATCACAACCAATGCTTGCGCATATTTTACAATATTTTGTTGATGCACTAAATGGTAAGTCAACAACACTTTTTCCAGGCGTTCCTGTATTAAAAGATTTAAATCTTGTATATGCCGTCCCTGTTTTTTTAGTATTAATTGCTATTTGGCAAGGCGTTGGTTCTTTTTTAGGAGGATATTTTTTAGCGAGGGTCACACTTGGTTTAGTGCAAGATTTAAGACTAGAAATGTTTAACAAATTTTTTGTCTTACCCAGTCGCTATTTTGATGATCGTAACTCAGGTCATATGGTTTCTTTAATTTTATTTAATGTCAATATGGTGACGGGTGCAGCGACAGATGCTATCAAAGTAATATTTAGAGAAGGGCTGACAGTCATTTTCTTATTTTGTTATCTGTTGTACATGAATTGGAAGTTGACATTGGTGATGATTGCTATATTGCCTGTTATTGCGGTGATGGTTACTATAGCAGGTAAAAAATTTCGAAAGCAAAGTAAGAAAATTCAAATGGTAATGGGAGACTTAACTCATGTTACCTCTGAAACTGTACAAAATTACCGTGTTGTGCGTAGTTTTGGTGGAGAAAAGTATGAGTCAGAGCGTTTTCGCTCGGTAACTCAAGATAGTGTAAATAAACAGTTAAAAATGACTAGGACAGGTGCGATTTATACACCTTTGTTACAGTTGGTCATATATTCTGCTATGGCAGTATTACTGTTTTTAGTTTTAGCATTACGTGGAGATGCAACAGCTGGTGAACTGGTTGCTTATATTACAGCTGCGGGTTTATTGCCTAAGCCTATACGCCAATTATCAGAAGTGAGTTCTAATATTCAAAAAGGCTTGGCGGGTGCTGAAAGTATTTTTGAAGTATTGGATGAAGCGCCAGAGGAAGATAATGGCACGATAGAAAAGGATCATGTTAAGGGCAGATTAGAGGTCAGAAATCTTGCTTTTACTTATCCTGGTACTGATAAAGAAGTTTTAAAGGATATTAGCTTTACAATTGAACCAGGGCAAATGATTGCTTTAGTTGGGCGTTCTGGTAGTGGGAAATCAACATTGGCAAACCTTATCCCGAGGTTTTATCAATACACACAAGGAAAGATTTTATTGGATGATTTGGATATTAATGAATATAAGTTATCCAATTTGCGTAAACATATTTCGCTCGTCACTCAACAAGTTTCTTTGTTTAATACAACGGTTTTTAAAAATATTGCTTATGGTGTATTAGCGAATACTCCTCTTGAAAAAGTAAAAGAGGCAACACAAGCCGCTTATGCCGATGAATTTATTGAACGTTTATCGCATGGTTATCAGACATTAATTGGGGAAAATGGTGTCAAGTTATCTGGTGGGCAGCGGCAGCGGCTTTCGATATCGAGAGCATTGCTAAAGAATGCACCATTGCTTATTTTAGATGAGGCAACCTCGGCATTAGATACTGAATCTGAGCGACACATCCAAGATGCATTGGATAGTGTTATGGCGGGGCGAACAACCTTGGTAATTGCACATCGCTTATCAACCATTGAAAAAGCAGATTTAATTTTAGTAATGGAGAATGGGGAGATTGTAGAACGAGGATCTCACCACGATTTATTATCTTTAGATGGCGTTTATGCAAAACTGCATGCATTAGGTTTTAAAGAAAAAGATGAAGCCCAACATGTCGATATATTGAGTGATTAAATATCATAAAAAAGAGAAGCTAAATAGCTTCTCTTTTTTGTTTAGGTATTAATTATTAAGCAAAGTTTTTAGCAACAAAATCCCAATTAACTAGAGCCCAGAAGTTTTCTAAATACTTAGGGCGTAGGTTACGGTAATCAATGTAGTAAGCATGCTCCCAGACATCACAAGTTAATAAAGGCTTATCGCCCGATGTCATAGGGTTACCTGCACCAATAGTACTGGCAAGAGCTAAAGAACCATCTGCTTTTTTAACAAGCCAAGCCCAACCTGAACCAAAAGTACCAATGGATGTTTTGGTAAATTCTTCTTTAAATTTTTCAAAAGATCCGAAAGTTTTATTGATCGCATCAGCTAAAGCACCTGTTGGTTCGCCACCACCATTTGGTTTTAAGCAATTCCAATAAAAGGTATGGTTCCATACTTGAGCCGCGTTGTTAAAGATACCACCAGAAGATGTTTTAATGATTTCTTCTAGTGTTTTTCCCTCGAATTCCGTTCCAGGAACGAGTGTGTTGAGTGTGTTAACATAGGTTTGATGATGTTTACCATAATGATACTCAATCGTTTCCTCGGAAATATGAGGTACCAATGCATTTTTAGCATAAGGAAGTGCTGGTAATTCAAAAGCCATATCTATTCTCCATTTTCATCAGGTTATCATGTAAATTATTATTGATTCTAATCAATTTATCATACACCTAAACAGCATAAATAAACACTGGCTAATTGTATGTAAATATAAGATTAGTGACAGGTAATTAATGTGCCAATCCCTTTATCTGTAAATATTTCTAGGAGTATGGCATTAGGCACTCGACCATCTAAAATAAGCGCACTGCCTACTCCACCTTTTACTGCGTCTAGTGCACATTGGATTTTAGGTAGCATTCCACCATAAATTGTACCATTTTCAATAAGCTCATTAACTTGCAGAGTGGTTAGACCTGTCAAAATATTGCCTTCTTTATCTAAAAGTCCAGCAATATTGGTTAGTAACATTAGTTTTTCTGCTTTAACTGCTTCAGCTACCTTGCCTGCTACGAGGTCTGCGTTAATATTATAGGATACACCATCATCGCCTACTCCAATTGGAGCAATAACTGGGATGAAGTCGCTGTTAACAAGCATGCTAAGTAAATTAGTATTAATGCCAGTAACTTCGCCTACTTGCCCAACATCAATAATTTCGGGTGCTGCCATTTCAGAAGTTTTGTGGGTGACATTAAGCTTTTTAGCCTGAATTAAGCGCGCATCCTTGCCTGTTAATCCAATGGCATTGCCACCATTTTGGTTTATTAAGTTTACAATTTCTTTATTAACTGAGCCACCTAAGACCATCTCTACAACATCCATGGTTTTACTATCGGTTACTCGCATGCCATTAATAAAATGGCTCTCGATAGATAAACGTTTGAGAAGGTCGCCTATTTGAGGTCCTCCACCATGAACAACGATAGGATTAATACCTACAGCCTTCATAGAAACGATATCGCGAGCAAAGCTATTTTTTAACTCTTCGCTTTCCATTGCATTACCGCCATATTTTATAACTAGGGTTTTCCCAACATAACGTTGTATGTAAGGTAATGCTTCTGTTAATACTTTAGCAATATGGGCGGCTTTATCATGGTCAAGTAACATAAAATATTAAGCTCCTTCGATTACTTGACTAAAAGCGTAGCTGCATTTTTATTGGCTAACTCTTTTTTACAAGTTGCTAATTGTTTTTTAGTTAATGTTAGTTTGATTTTTATTTTAAGTAATACGATGTAGCTAATAACTAAAGCAAGTATTAATCCTAATAAAAATGCAGTAACTATAAACACAGCGATAGGCAGTGTAGGGGTAGTAAAACTTAGGAAGCTGATAGCTACTTCTGCATTATTTTCTAAGATGAAGATTAATATAAATGCTGCAATGATTAGAAGCATTATAAATAAAAGTACTTGCTGAAAACGGCGCATTACCTTTCCTTTAATTCAGTAGGGTTATAAATTTACTCTATCTCTCAGTTCTTTGCCTGGTTTAAAGTGTGGTACAAATTTTCCTGTTAATGAGACGGATTCTCCCGTTTTGGGGTTACGGCCTTGTCTTGGCTTGCGATAGTGAAGCGAAAAACTACCAAACCCTCTTACTTCTATCCGTTGCCCTTTTTCTAATGAGTCAGAAAGTTGATCTATCAATAGTTTTACAGCACTTTCTACTGTTTTTAGAGGTAAAAGATTATGTTTTGATGCTATTTTATCTATTAGTTCTGATTTATTCATAAGCCTTCCTGCTAGTCTAAAAATGCTTATTGTTATGTTGTAAGGAGATAAACTGTATGGTTAATTAAGACAGTAATCACTCGTAAAAGTGCCGTGCTATCCAATTAAGTAGTTAAATAATATATTAAATTTACTTATTGATCTAGTACTAATAAAGCGCTTGCAATTTATAAGGTTAGTTATCATTATAGCCGTTAATTATACAGTCAGACGAAGAGTTTTTTGGATATATGTCTAATCAAGAGAATAGCCTAAGAGAAATAGAAATAAAATTATCGGCTAAACAGGAAACGTTAGAAAAAATACTCAATAATCCTGTTTTTAACCGTTATGCTGATACAGCGTGGCAACAAAAAAAGTTGTTAAATCAGTACTTTGATTTATAGAATGATATTAACCTAAAATGGACAGGATGTT
>CAYNAM010000130.1:0-6829 GCA_964395065.1 uncultured Ventosimonas sp. | reverse complement strand
TTTACTAAATAGTTAAGAGTAGTGATAAAGAGCTGTTGATAAAAATCAGTAAACTGTTGAACAAGGTTTTTATCTAATATTTCTGCATCAAATTTTATACGATAATTAATTTGATTATTGTGTTCTTCTTGTTCAAAAACCAGTTTGTTTGATAGGTCTATTTGAAACTGGTGATTAATTTTTTCTTGGCTGATCCCATTAAGACTGGTCGTATGGTCTCGGAGAAAAGTTTGTACAAATGCAATATCTAGAATCGCAGGGTTATCAGCGTAAGGGATAATGTCATAAACAGGCAGATACTTAGCATTATAGTTCTTAACATCTTTATAGTAGGCTAGCATGTTGTCGATAATAGACTGTAAAGTAGTTTGACCATCAAAGTGGTAGTTAATGGGCAGTGTATTAACATGTGCTCCGTAGAGCAGTTCTTTGCCCTCTAATATAGCCACAGGGTAAGCAATAGGCGTATCATTTTGGCGAGTCATTTTATGTAATAACAATGCCATCACTAGCTGTCCAAATAGATAGGTTGTGATTTTGTATCGGCGACGTAATGATTTGACTTGCTTAGCTATATCCTCATTGTAGCTAAAACGGTATTCTGTAATTTCAAATGGCTTTTTTGTTTTTGGGGTTGAGGGTGGTTTTAGAAAGGTGAGATCAAGATTACGTACATTGGCTAAATGATTTTTCCAAAAAGATTGCATTTGTTCTTTTTGATTTTTTAGTAGCTCTTCAAAATAGTTGTTAAGCTCTTTGTGCATCGTTGCCTGTGTTTGTATACAGGGTATATTATAATCAGTACCGTTATAGTGCTGACGGAATTTATCCCAAGTTTCTTCTGTGCTTATGCCATCCACGGCAATATGGTGGAAAATAAAGAGTAGTCGATACTGGTTATTGCCTAAGTTTATAACGTGGATTTTGCCTAAAAGATCATTTTCTAGATCAAAGGGTTCTAAAACAATTGTTCTAACTTCCTCATCCGTCAGCGTTGAGGGATGGTAATGAATAATATCTGAGGCTGAGGCTGGCTCTCTTAATTTCCAAAAAATACCTGTGGTTTGATTAGAAACGTTGTGTCGTAGAACAAAGTGTTCATTAAATATTTTTTTAAAACTTTCATTGAAACGCTGTGAGTCGATTTGTCCAGTGACTGTGTTATCTATCACCATATTGTAATCGTGACGTAGAGGGTTAGCTAACCATTCATAGTAAAAGGTTAGTTGATAGGGGGTGAGCTTTATATTTTCCATGCGATTAACCTATAATTTTTAATGAGAAATATTTGAATGATTTGTTTATAAATAAAAATTTCTGATCAATAATATTAAGATAGAGATATTTTTATTTATAAATTGTCTGATTAGTTACTTGAGATAAAACTGGGGGGGATCAATTCTTTTCTTAGGCAGGCATTTATATGATTAAGTATGATCCCTTTTATAATTTCATTATTTTGTTTGTTAATGGGAGAAATGGTTTTTAATAAGGAAATAGAATTATTATTATGTTTGTTAGTATCTAATTGCTTATATCGTATTGACAGAATAGCGTTTAGAAAGAGGAGAAAATAGCTATTGTTAGTTATGTATTGATGTTTTGTTAAGTTAGATATGACGGCGCTAAAGGTATTGATGAAAAGTACCTTAGTGAGGGTATACTTTATTTTTGAAGCAGTTTGATTATAAAAATTATGTGTTGATAATGTTAAGATTAATACACATACAGCCATAAAAACAATAATTCCATTCATAATTATCAACATCCACTGCGCTTTAATTTATGTACACACAACTTCTATAAATTAGTTTCTAAGATTATGGTCATAATCCTAAAAAAAATGATTAATAAAAATAGTACATTAGTCTAGTTTATAAATATTTTATTAGTGTTATAGATAGTTAGCTTATAGGTAATGGGAAATGCTATTTGATTAAATAGTTAACGAATGGTAATGATATGACTTAGTGAAAGTAGTCTATGAAAGGGCCTGTGAACATGATCCAGAAAGGCGCTGCTAATGCAAAAAATAAGATGCTAAAGGCTAGCGAAGATGTTCCTATTTTTAGGTAGGTTTGGTAGCGTCCTCCAACAATAACCCCTGAAATGGATGAGGGAAGTGCTGAAATAAGTACTAACATTTGTATCAGTTCTTTTTGCAAATTAAAAATAATACCAAGTAATAAGGCTATAAAGGGCATTAAAAATAATTTTAAAAAGGTATTGTAAATGACCTCTTTACCTAGCTGTAATTTATAAACTGATAAAGTAATGCCCGCTGCGAAGATAGCAACACCCGACTTAGTATAGGCAATCAGATTTAGGCTAGGATCTAAAGCGGTTGGAAAATTTATGCCTAGAATAACTAGGGTAATAGCTATCATCGGTACAATAACAATGGGTTCTTTTATTGCTGCGACTACAGGGTTGGTATGTTTTTTATTCCCATTCTCATCAGACGGATGAAATAAATAAATACCAAGTGGAATAATAACCACATGTTGAATAATGGCGACAATAGCCACCACAATACCTGTAGTAGCACCGGCTCCATAAACGGGGTCTAAAATAGCAAAACCTAGCACTCCAACGGTGGGTGATCCTGTAATCATGGCTGCAACAGAAGATTCTTGTTTGTTATGTTTAAAAAGAATTAGACAACTAAAAAAACTGATAGCAAAACCAATTAATAAAATTAAGGTACTAACGATTGTCAATGTTATATCGGAAAATAACATCGCTCGATCAGTTTTAACAATTGAGATAAATAAAGCAGCGGGTAGGGCATAGTTTAATACGAGCTTATTAAAAGCGAGGGCATTGTCTTCCGTAAAACGATTTCTTGCCCCAGCAAGATAGCCAAATACTAAAAGTACGAATATAGGCAGTAAATCATTTAGGAATACTTGTTTCATGAGTCAACTAGTTTATCCATGTATTAAAGGAGCATTCATTATTGTATAGATATAAGCCGATTATGATATCGTTTGATTGATGTTATCGCTATAGTGCTAAAGTAAAGGGGAGGGGATTCATTATAGAAACCAGTAATGTATTTCTTTTTAAAGAGTGTATTGATTATTTTGTGATAACGGTGGTATCTATTTAATAGATTGAAAATGTTATCAACTTACTGTAGGGGTTGAATCCGTACAGTCTATTGATAGGTGATTGTAACAGTTACTGTGGCATTAGCCTCTCCAGATTTGATAGTTGATGATATTTGTTTATAGAAGGAGCGTAATGAGACGGAGTTAATGCCGTCAATGGTTTTAGCGATTAGTGTTCGGCTTTCATTGTATACCATTGATCGCCAGGTTCCTTTATCATTAAAGTGCATTACAATTACAACACCTTCTGCTGATGTATCGCCTTTATCTAAACCAATATCATACATATTAGATGTGTCATTTTGATTCCCTTCAAGCTGACCTTTAATAGTTAGTCCTGCTGGACAGTCAAAGTCCAATGTATAGCCTACAGCATTAGATTGGCTATTAATTCCACTGCCAATACCTGATGTTGAGTTGGTTTGCCATGCACCTAAGTTAATTGTCTGGTTCGATGTCATGATATTGCAAGTTGTACCAATAATACTGCCATTGATATTTACTTGAACGACATCTTCAGCATAACTTATCTGATTATTAAAAACTATTAAAAAAAAGATTATTATTAATGCTTTCATGCTATTTCCTTTGATAAGTGCTTAATCGTATGTAAATGTTAGATCGACGATTGCATTGGCTTCCCCAGTTGAAACAGTATTACTTGTTTTAATGTATTTAAATTGTAAGGGTAATTCAATTGCTGTATCTTTTGTCAATTGGGCAGGCGCTAAATTGACTTTAGTTGCTAATTGTTGCGGCGTTGATTGATTGTTAATAAAGAGCTGTACACCAACGCCTTGTGCCGTCGTTGAGGAAGAAGGGTTAGTTAGGCTAATAGTTGTTGAACTATTACTATTGTCATTTTTATCTGAAACGGTTAGCTTAGGCCATGAGCCCGCTTGACATTGCATTGTTAACGACTTAGATACAGAACCAAAATTAGTACCAACATTTATTTTGCGTACATCAGCCCATTGGTATTGGCCAAGCTCTAATGTGATAACTGATGAGACATCTGAACCTAAAGAGCAGGTAGGAGCATTGATGACAATTGTTCCGGTCAGATAGCCACCGCCATGGGTGTCATTACTGCTATTGACGGCTTGGCACCATACATCAACCATGGTTTCCGTTTGCCCTAGACTGTATGTGCCGGGAATTAGCGGTTCTCCAGGAATGGTCACTAATGCCCAATATTTTCTTCCAAAGACCACATTTTGCGCACCAGGACTGGTGGTTGCTGTTATCGTATTATATTCTGCCCCAATAACTGTATTAGCTGCTGCATAGCTTGACTCAGAATATTGAGCACCCATGCGAGCTACCACACCAATTCCAGAAATATTAGTTCGTTGAATTTCATATGTATAACCATCACTGTTGATAGTTCCTACAATATTGGGATTTCGCCATTTTGCTAAGGCTTTTGTAAAACCATTAGTAGATGAGTTTAGTGAGCAAACTATACCACCATAAGGTGTTCTGGATGCAATAATTTTGGGTGTAGGTGAGTAAAATGCTGTAAAGGTAGTCGCTATTGATGAGGGGTTAGCATCGCTGCCTACACCTGCTGCCCAGCTATGAATAGAAAAAACAAATAATAAGCTACACCACAGTTTATATATTACTCTATTATTTTGTATCATCGATATATTCCCCTTTTTATCAAATACATTTAGCTTTAACGAATTTGATGGGTTGTTGTGTTTCGTTATCTGCAAATGAGTAGCTAGCCTTACATGTCTGATTTTTTGCATCTCCCCATTTTGCAATTAGTTCGCCATGGGCAGGCATCCCGCTTAAATACACTTCACCAGCATCACCAACAATGCCACTGTTATCAGTGTTTTTTAACGTAACAACTGCACCAAACGGTAATGGATTGCCTTTAGTCGTTAGCGTCATTAATAGTCTGAAACCAATATGTGTGTCTATTCTTGCGAGTACAACGGCTCCTCTGGTAGGGATGACAGTTGCATTGTTATCTACAATATCAACATCATTGTTAAGATTTTCAATATTTAATGTGATTTTGTTTTCTGTATAAGGTGTTACATAAGGTTTAACAGCATATCCCCAGCGGTTAGTTTCAACACCCTGAGTGTTTTGTAATGATGAGTAACTTGCACCTGGTGCAGCAACAACAGCAATAGTATCACTTAATGTTTGAGATAATGTGACGCCATAGGGGTGGATAACTACGCCTCCTTGCACGCCATAATTGAGTCTTTTGCTTTGCTCGGTATAAGCATAACCTAAATTCACTGCGCCACTGCTACCCTCATAACCAACTGAAGCATTACCCCCTGTATAATGATTTTGTTGTTCATAGTTTTGTTGTAGAGAATACGTTAGCTTGTTCTCTAAAGCATTGCCGCTTAATCCAGCTTGTACTGTGGTATTGCCATCTCCATCGGAACTCACGCTACTTGTTAAGTAGTTATGGCCAGGCATCCATCCATCTAAAGGAATGTTTACCCTAAGAGTGACCTGATTTGTAGTGTTGTTATTGCCACGATTGCGAGACTCTGTATGACCATAAGACAAGCCAAAAGAAACATTTTTTATGACAATATTGTAACCTGCGCTAAACGTGCTTTCTTTTCTCGAGGATTGCCAGTAGTCTTGCTGGTAACCTGATAAGTAGAAACTACCATATTTTCCAAGTGATTGACTTAAGTTAGCTTGATAGCGTGAGCGCTTGTTTATATTTAAATTTAAATAGTTATTTTCATTTGCCTCACTAAAATCATAGAAGCCTTTTGAGGAATAACGAACGGCTTCTAGCGTAATGGTTGATTCGGTGGACTGTAATGTTTTAGAGTATTGAGCGCGATAGGCTTGACCCTGTTTCTTTTGAGTATTAAGATCAAATTTTGTCGTGGCGTGTTTCCCATCAAAAGAAATTGCTCCTAAATTTCCAAGGTTAAAACCAATACCCATCGCATATGATTTATAATCACCTGATAATAATGTACCGCCAAATAATGTGGTATTCCAAGGTAACCCATAAATTAAAGTTCCCTCTACAAAGTTAGGTTCTTTGGCATTATTGTCATCAGATCGGTATTTTCCAGCTACAGCAGAGTATTTTATTCCCCCCTCTCGTTGCATAATAGCTAATGATGAAAAAGGAACAACAAATGATTTTTTACTGCCATCTTCCTCTACAACAGTCACATCTAAATTACCACTGTAAGATGTGGGGTAAAGGTCGGTCAGTGCAAATGGACCCGGTGCTACATACGTTTGATAAATAACGGATCCATTTTGGCGTACGGTTACTTTGGCATTACTTTGGGCAAATCCTCTCACAACAGGAGCAAACCCTCTTAAACTATAAGGAAGCATGCTTTCGTCAGAGGCTAGTTTAACGCCCTTAAACTGAACTCCTTCAAATATGACCCCCTCAGTATTTGTATCACCAATAGTAAATTGAGAGTCAAGTGATTCTATATCTCTTTCAATATAGGTATTAATATTATTCCAATGGCTTTTGCCATCATTGTAGTCGTAGGTTGAATAGTTTCTAAGGCGCCAAGCACCTAAATTAAAACCACTGCGTAGACTCAAAAAGCGATCATCCTGATTGTTATTATTTTTATACCATGTTTTTGCGCCATTAAAATCATAATTTAAAATAAAAGCCGTCATACCTTGATCAAATAGAGCGGGGTCTATTCTATCTCGGACATCAACGTTTAGCGCAATTTGTG
>CAYNAM010000129.1:0-6838 GCA_964395065.1 uncultured Ventosimonas sp. | reverse complement strand
AAAAGATTTTGACCAATTAACAAAACATAACCATACGGTGCAGGTGAATAATAACAGCCATTTGCAGGTGAATAACGAACACAGTGAGACTATTAAAGCTAATCGTTACCAACATCAACTCGCTGAGGAGCATCACCTTACTGATCAAAACCGCATGACACAAATCATGATGAATGACTACAAAGAAGTCAGTATTTCAGAACACACTACGGTTGGCACAATCTACACCACCCAAGCAGGGCAAGAAATCCACTTAAAAGCAGCAGGACAAATAGTGATCGATGGAGGATTATCTTTAACCCTAAAAGCGGGTGGACAACACATTGTACTCAATCCAGCAGGTATATGGATGACCATGCCCGTTTGGACAGGTGGTGTGCCGATGGAAGGCACTCCAGCAATACCCATGCCACCATTGACCAAGGTAAATGCGGTAAGTCCTGTCTCCGCTCCTCCTGTCAATTTACAAACAGGTGTAAATAAACTCTCAGAACAAGAAAAAGGTGAAATGGCAAAATTCTTCCTGTTTTCTGAGTAATCAACAAGAGCAGACCTAATAGCATTAACAACCAATACTTAAAAAATGAATGAGTCACGTGGTACTAAAAAATGAATTTTAAATACCCTATTAGCAAAGAAGACAGCACAGACTACAACGCAGAAGAATTGTATGGCATCCTATCTAGAGAAAAATCAGGTCATTACTTACTAGGAAATCACCAATTTTGGCATGGTGGAATACACTTTAGTACCGAGACGGTTGAACAATGTGCTCTTAAACAGCCTATCCGTTGCATAGCGGATGGTGAAGTTATTGCTTACCGTATCAACAAAAAATACAAAGAATCCAAGCTCAATACCACTACCTTACAATATTCAAGCTCTTTTTGCTTAGTAAAGCACGAATATGAATCCCCAACAGAACCAATAAAAACACCAGAAAAAGATCCCAGCAAGCTTAATGATGATTGGCAAAATAAAAAGATTGAAACCTTAGCAACAGGTTTTGTCTCTTATAGTGACGAAGCCTATAGCAAAGATAGGAAATTAATGCCAAAAGGACTTAAACTACAAATACTACAAGTAAATAATACAACCAAAAAAATAGGAAATACGGAATACTATTTGACCAAAGCAAAAGTATTAGAGGCAGCAGAAGCTAATGCAACCAATAAAACGAGTACTTATACCAAAGATGAAGAACTATGGTTTGCAGCCTTTAAAAAAGATGGAAGTCTTCAATCAAGCGCACCACAAAAAACAGACTTATTTAAAGAAACAATCCCTGCCCCTGCTTCAACTAATACTACAGAAACAGATAAAAAAGCATCAGAAGACACAACAAAACCAACAACAGCTAATAAAACGAATAAATTAACTTTTTACAGTCTCTACATGCATTTATTACCTTATGAAGAATATCCTACATCAAAAGATGAAATAAAAAGACAAGCTAAAGTTGTTACTGATGGCTTAAGAGCAAGAGATAAGATAATTGATGATAAAAGTACCCAAGTTATTGGTAATATAAGCAAAGGTACCCTTGTTAATATACTTGAGGTCAGGGAAGATGAAGCAGGTAATAACAACTGTGCAAAAGTTACTATTGCAGAAAATAGTGGAAAAATTACTCTAGTAAACCAACAGACTAAAAAGGCAGAAGAAGTAATGCCTCCGGCTGAAGGTTTTTGGATTGTACTCAAAGACAAACAAACTAATAATGGAAAAATTACGTGGCGGGAACTAGCCAAAGAACTACCACTACCAAAGCGAGAATATCCTAGCTACTGGGCAAAACAAGTCACCGCTAAAGTCACTCTAAAAGAAATGAATATTAGGCAAGCACCCGAAGCTGGAAGTGATATAGCTGGAGCAACTTTGGCAGTAAAGCTGAAAAAAGATGACGAAGTGACTTATAGTAATAGTAAAGTGAAGTCACTTAAAATAAGTGGTAAAACTTATCGAATGGCTGAGTGTAAACTCACCAAAAACAAAACAGAATTTACTGAAAAAGGTATTACCACTTTTTGGGCTTGTGTTGAAAACAACTACATGACGACTATTAACGCTGAGCCAAGTACCTTCGATACTGTAGATGCGTCAAATAAAATAAAAATTAGTGCGGGCGAACCAGTAGGTTACTTAGGGCTTTATGAAGTTCCTACTTCACCTACAGGCGGCAAAAGTGATAAACCTAAAAAACAAGTACATATCGAAGTATTTACGCTGGCTGAAGAAACAGAGCTTAAAAAATTCCTTGATAACGAAGCAGGTTTAACAGGAGGCAAACAATATATACAGATTCCTAAAGGCACTGTACTAGGCAAACAAACTGAAAATACTCAAAGCTCGACAGGAGATGACTCAACACCACAAACCAACTCAGAAAAAAAAGAGGCACCAACAGCAGTAAAGCAATTACAAGATAACTACTACCAAACGAAATATGATCATATTATCACACCTGACAGAGCAAAATTAGTTAACAACAAATACCTAGTGACAATCTATGAAAATAGACAATCCATCACTGGAGTAGTAGCAAAAGCGAAGACCACATCTATCAGCCAATATGAATTGAGTAAATTAGGCTTTACTATCATTAAAGAAGAGAATCCTCAAGCAGATGGCAGTGTTTCAACAACAACTGATGGTTTTATTGAACAAGATAAAATGACGCCTTTTTTCCAAGATATCTGCAAAGAAATAGATAGTAAAGACAATGGTGGTGATGGAGATGGAAAACTATCCCTACCAGAACTAAGAAGTGCCCTCAAAGATCCTGTACTTAGTGATAAATGGTCAAAGCTCATTGCCTACCATCCAACAGAATGGCAAGCCAAAGGAGATGATCCAAAATGGCAGCGTTTAATATCTGATATTTTACCAGGGGATGCTAATAAAGCACTTCGAGAACATGAAAAGGAACGTATTACTAATCTTGTATTTTGGGATGATGTACCTGATTTACAAGGGAAAAAAGAAGCTTATCATTTTCATCCAGTGGCTTTTGTGGAGCATTTGCAATCTAGTGTAAGTGGGCAAATTATATTCCCATTAAAAGTTAAGCCTAAAAATGATAAAGAAGGAGTATGGAAAAACTATTATTGGGCTGCTAGCTTGAAAGATAGCAATGCTTCACAAGCTATATTTGGAAGAAATCGTAGTGGTGGAGCAAGAAAGCATGCAGCAAGAGATTTATATACTGAACCTTTAACTGAAATTGTTGCTATTTGTGATGGAGAAGTTAAGTCAATATCTACTTATTATTATGGAACATGGCAAATTACCATTAAACATGAAACTAATGACGGGCGAAAATTTTTTATTAGGTATGGAGAAGTCGACCCTAAAAGCATTGTGGTAAAAGTTGGGGATAAGGTTAAACAAGGAAATACTATTGCAAAAACAGGACTGATGATTAACCCCAAAACAAATCAACATCCTAGTATTATCTCGGGTCAAACGGTTTACATGATCCATTTTGAATATTATACAGGAAGTGATGGGCTGGAAACTCCTCCTCCAAATAACACAGGAGGAACCGTTCCACCATATGATAGAAGAAAGGATATACATGATCCTTTGGATATATTACAAGAAGGTTACAAGAATACCTTTGAAAACGGAGCTAAAACAGCAGAAAATGATAGTAGAATTGATGTAAACCTACTAAATGTTTCTGATAAGGGAAAAGCATTTATAAAAGAATGGGAGGGGTTTTATGCAGATGCATATAATGACTCAGAAGGTTATTGTACTATAGGTTATGGACATTTAATAGAGAAGAAAAAATGCGAAGATATTACATTACCAGAAGAGTTCAAAAATGGAATAACAAAGCAAAAAGCGAATGAATTATTTGAGTCTAGAATTACAAACTATGTGGCAGGCTTAAAAAATAGTGTAACCGTTAAGCTACATCAATATGAATTTGATGCTTTAGTATCTTTACTATTTAATATCGGGGCATCAGGACTTGATAAAAAGGCACCCAGTTTGAAGAAAAAATTAAATAATAGTGACTATAAAGGAGCAGCAACTGAGTTTCTAGATATAACGAATGGTGGAACTTCAGGATTGGTAAAAAGAAGAAAATCAGAGAATAATCTGTTTTTAAATAATATTTATGATGCATCTCATTAGTTTTTATAAAGGGCTTAAACAATGAAAAGTATGAAAAACTATTTATCCATATTGTTAATTTTTATTTTTATCAGATACTCCTATGCTGAACAATATATAAATCCAAAAAATGAAGTTAACAGCACTTGGACTTTTCTAAAGGTTTCTGAAAAGGATTTGTTTGGTGATAAATCGAATGATACATTGCAAGCTCTTAATACATTATATAGTCAGGTTAAAATAACTATAAATGATAAAAAACTTACCATAAATAATCTTTTACTTGAAAAAGATCAAGTATGCTCTATTGACTATATTAAAATTAAGAAAACTCCTTTAGCTTATTTTTACTCTCAAAAAACCACCGACTTATATAAAGCATTATTTAGTCAAGAAAACATTCCTTTATCGAGTCAAATATATATTTTAACTGCTTCTAAACCAGAGTTAGAGTGCAAAGAACCATACAATGAAATTATTGAAAATGATGGTTATTTAGTAGTAATAGCTCAAGATCACTTATTATTTTTTAAAAAGTTGCAAGATCAAGAAGGCACAAGTTTTATACCAGAAAAACACTTATTTAAAGATGAATTTCCAAAATATTGCCAAGATATGAATAAAGGACAGATCTTTGACGGTAGTAATAAATACGTTTGTAATTATCCGAATAAAACAATCTTTGATATTTATGCCAGAATGAAAAAAATTATGGATGATGGGAAATTTATGAAGCAAGAGTTACCCACAACTAACACTTCTTTTTCTATGCAAGCCGCAAAAGTGACATATCACTGGATAAAACCTAGCGCATTCATACTTACTATTGCTCATGATTCAGAAACTACAACTTACCAATTTGAAGAAACAAAAGATGGTACGAAGTTAGTTGTCAATGTGGAGACTGGGTATTAGATACTTTATTGTATAAATATAATAGTTATATTTCCTCAGTTATATACAAATGAAAGAGTATTTGAAAATATTTAACTTACTTATACTTTCTTTATTTTTATCATTGCCCTTATTTGCAAAGGACATTGATAAACAAAGACTTCATCCTGATTTCAATATTACTGAGGGTGTCAAATCACTTCGCCTTATATTTGTTAAAGATAATAAATCTGCTCGTGAAGTATTCACTATAGATGAGAATAATAAGAAAGAATATATTAAAAATATTAATGACGACGAAGTGGTTAGTGTCTTCCAAGGAGATGGTATTACCGAGGGAAATAGTGTTTATTTAATTACAAGATCAAAAGTTCAAAATGATAGTAGGAGTGGATATTATTATAATATAACAGAACTACCTATTATCGATACTGAAAGTGGTATCTCTGTTAAGTTCTTTCAAGGAGACCCTTCTCCTCCAGAGCTCACAAACTGCTTTGATGGGACTATAAATGGTGAGGTGGTTACATGTAAATATAAGGTTGCTCCACAAATAAAAGAATATATTACGAAACTACATGCTAAAAAAGAATGTCAGCCATTAACCTTTAAAGATGAGAATGGAAATGATGATATATATCGATCAGGGACTAGATGTTTTTATTAAAATAAAAACTTATTAGATAGTTATCAGAAATACAGGGAAGAGAATATAAATAATGAAGCGGGTAAATATTTAACAGTAACAAATTAACCAATGTTAATGCCACCAACGAATATGAATAATTACTTATGAACAAATCTCTTAGTTGTCACTATTATGTTGCACTGCTGCTGTGTTTATTGATAGCGATACCAAGCTGGGCAGCCCTCACTCCTGAGCAAGAGGCTGCTAAACAAAAAGGCATTCAACTATTTCAACAGTCAAGACTTAATGAAAAAACAGAAAACTACTTATCTGAGGCTGCCGAGGCGGGGGATGTTGAAGCCATGGTTTATTTAGGCATTGTTTACAAAGTCACTATGCCATTAATGGCCAATAAATGGCTAGAAAAAGCCGCTAACCAAGGCGATATCTACGCCATGTATCAATTAAGTTTGGATGGCGCAGTATGGGATCAATTTGGTTTGAGTGAATCTAAAAACAAAACCAACTGGAAGCAAAAAGGCATTGAAGCCAGTCTCGCTAAAGCTAAACAAGGTGACCCTGAAGCCATGTATGTTTACTACCGCTTTACAGGTGATGTAGATTGGCTAAAAAAAGCCGCTGACCTTAAATACTTACCCGCACAAGAGTCATTAGCAAATGCAGCAAGCTATGGAAAAGGTTATTTTGCAAAGCTCTCTAAGCAAGAAAGAAAAAAAGAATCTCTTAAGCTATGGCATATCGCTGCGAATAATGGCTCATCAAGTGCAGCCAACTACTTGTCATCTTTATACAGTAATTTACATACAACTACCCCTCCTTTAGATTCAAAAAAAGCTCAAGATTATCTATTACAGGCTGTCGAAAAAAGTTATATTCCTGCTGTCATAAAGTATATTTTTGCGTTAGAAGGTGATGAGGATTATCAAAAGCTAGGCTTTAAACCTGATCCGATTAAAGGTTTTGCCTTAGCCAGCTTTTTAAATGATATTGGAGGATCTTCTGGCACACTCGGTGAGATTGTAATGGGCAACTTAGAAAAAACAATGACTTCTGAACAAATTAAACAAGCCGAAGCATTTAAAGAACAATGGGTTAAAACTCATCCGCCAATAACAAACGGTAGTAACAAATTAACCAATGTTAATGCCACCAACGAATATGAATAATTGC
>CAYNAM010000128.1:0-6839 GCA_964395065.1 uncultured Ventosimonas sp. | reverse complement strand
ATTAAAAAAGCCTAGTTAAATGAATTAACTAGGCTTTGTATTTGGTGCGGACGGAGAGACTTGAACTCTCACACCTCACGGTACTGGATTCTAAGTCCAGCGCGTCTACCAATTTCACCACGTCCGCAAATATGTCGTTAATTAATGGGGTGGACGATGGGGATCGAACCCACGACAACAGGAATCACAATCCTGTGCTCTACCAACTGAGCTACGCCCACCATTACAAACCTATTAACTAACTTGCTTAATTCCCACTCAGGCAATATGGCGCGCCCGGCAGGATTCGAACCTGCGACCACCCGCTTAGAAGGCGGGTGCTCTATCCAACTGAGCTACGGGCGCTCTTTTTAGAGCTTAAGATTTGAGTAAGTGATACTTTCAGACTCTTTGCCCCATTGCTAAGCTATGTTCGTTAAGCGGTGCGAATATTAACTAGAATAATAGATTAAGTCAACGCTTTTTTATAAAAATATTTTTTTTTGGTATTTTACGTATTAAAAATAAAAAGATGTTTCTCTTTAATAGGCTGATTATAGGCATTATTAACTATCTTTTTATGCTTTTTTTTGTTTGGGTTTATTTTGATTATCATTGGAGGTTTTTATTGCAATGAGGTGAAAGTGGTCGATGTCATCTTCAATTAATGAACGACGTATGGTGATAATGATCATAAAACCAATGATGAGCATAATAAAGGTGGCAATTCCACCAAACACGATGGCTGTTATTCCACATAGTAAGAAGTAGGGGATGATGAAAATAATCGTTCGTTTGCTGACTTTCTCTGATTTTGCAAAGCGATTATTAAGAATTTGTAACTCATCATCTTTCATGGTGAGTACTTTATTGCAATTTTTGCACTTAATTGCTTTGTGTGCTCTAAGGTCTGCAATCTCTGTGTAGTCTGCTTGCCAAATACTATTACAGTGTTCACACTCGAAATCGGCCTGTTTATAAATGGGCATTTTTTGTGTTGGTTGTGTCGAGCGTGCCCTGAGGAATCCTTAATGTAAGTGCTTTATAGGGGGTAAACACTATATAATAAACGAGAATCTTATTTTTTTCTAATCAGCCGTGAGTTTTGTTGGTTTCATTTGTTATGTTGGTAAGTTCGTCATGATGTCGATTATTCACAAACTAGGGCGTTATGCTGTTGTAGGTGTTATCAATACTGCTATTCATTGGTTGGTTTTTTTATTAGTGTATTATGTGTTAAAAACTGATCAATCATTGAGTAATTTAGTGGCTTTTTTAGTGGCTGTTAGCTGTTCATTTTTTTTGAATGGTTATTTTACTTTTAATAGTCGTTTAAGTGTAAAGCGTTATTTTTTATTTGCAGTTTTTATGGGGTTAATAAGTTATTTAATTGGTTTGTTAGGTGATACAGTACATTTATTACCCGTCTTTACGTTGGTTATTTTTACAATGATTAGTTTTGTATTAGGTTTTTTATGGTCTCATTTTATTGTGTTTAAGAAGTGATTACTATGTTGATTTCTTTAGTAGTGCCTGTTTTTAATGAAGAAAGTACTATACCTTTATTTTTATCTGAAATTAAAAATAATGTATTGCTAGCCGATTATTCATTAGAAATTATTTTTGTTAATGATGGTAGTACAGATAATACAGAGCAGATCATCACCATTGAGGCAATGAAGGATTCTACTATTGTTGCTGTGAACTTTTCTCGTAATTTTGGTAAAGAGTCTGCTTTATTGGCTGGTATTTTTCAAAGTACTGGTGATGCCGTGATTCCTATTGATGTTGACTTGCAAGACCCTATTGATGTTATTCCGGTTATGATTGATGAGTGGCAGAAAGGGTATGATGTTGTGTTAGCGAAACGTGTTGATCGCTCAAGTGATTCTTTTTTTAAACGTACGACCTCTAAATTATTTTACATGGTTTATAACAAGGTAGTTGAAAATAAGATAGAGGGTAATGTGGGGGACTTCAGATTAATGAGTCGAAGAGTAATTGAGGCGGTTAAACAGTTGCCAGAAAATAATTTATTTATGAAAGGATTGTTGTCATGGGTTGGTTTTCCTACAACAGTTATTGAGTATACCCGCGTTGAACGAGCAGCTGGAAAAACAAAATTTAAATTTCTTAAGTTATTTAATTTAGCATTGGATGGTGTCACCTCTTTTAGTAGTGTGCCTTTGAGGTTTTGGAGTTATTTGGGGGGGACAGTTGCCTTTGTTTCTTTTCTTTTTGCTATGAAAATTATACTTTCGAAATTGATTTTCGGTAATCCTATACCGGGCTATTCTTCATTAATGGTCGCTATTTTGTTTTTAGGCGGTGTGCAGTTGATAGGTATTGGCGTTTTAGGCGAATATATTGGGCGAATTTATAAGGAAACTAAGCAGCGGCCTCGCTATATTGTCAAGTCTATTGTTGATAAAAATAGGAAATAGCTATTTTGAAAGGATGTATCAAAAATAGAGGCTGTTTGACAATCGTTATCCTTTATATAGCCACTTTTATCATTGCTTATTTGAATCCAATGCAATCAGACGATTTTTCTTTTTATTTTATGGGAACGTCGATTAATACACATTGGCATTTTTATATGACATGGAGTGGTAGAGTCATTGTTGATTATATTTCAACTATAATATTAGCGATTAATCATCCAGTTATTATTGCACTTATTTCAAGTACTGCATTGCCATTATTAATTTATAATATAGCAACAATGCCTTATTATCAGGAAAAAATAAAACCAAATAAACAATTGGTATATACCCTAATTATTTTATGGTTTGGTTATTGGTTGGCTAATCCTGCGTTGGGTCAAACAACTTTTTGGGTCGTAGGGGCCGCCAATTATTTATGGCCACTGGTTTTTGTTTCATTCTTATTTAAGTATTTGCTGAGAAGCCTTGCAGAGGAAAAAATCAGTAAGATAACAGTATTTATTTTAATTGTGTTATCTATTCTTTCAGGATGCTCTAATGAGGCGACAGGGGCACTTGTTCTTTATTGTTTGGTCTTGTTATATGCATGGGCATGGTTTAATAAGCTAGCTAACCGCTCGGTTATTCTGTTGTGTTTCGCTTCTGCATTGATGGGCTTTTTAGTCTTGTTATTAGCTCCAGGCAATATGGTACGTGCGGCTAACCCTGCCTATACGGTTTGGTGCTCAATGGCTTTTGATGAGCGAATTTATGGTCACTTTTATGGTGTTATGCCCAGTATTTTAAAGGGGTATGGCGTTATTTATTTGCTGTTGATTTGGGCTTTTGCGCAAGGTTATCGCTTGTTTCGAAAAACAGACTACCAATTATTGTTTATTTGGTTCAGTGCAACGATTGTATTTAGCATTGTATTAATAGCCTCTCCCCATGCAATAGTGGCAAGAACCCATCTAACGGGCTTGTTTTTTTTATTGATAGCATTGTCTTTTTTACTTAAAAAAGCTTTGCAGCAGAAGGTAAGTAAAATGGGCATAGTGTTGTTTATTGCGCTTTGTATTACCTTTTTATCCTCTTATCTTTTAGTTTTATTGGCTTATCAATCAATCAATAAACAAAGTCAAGTTCGTATTGGGATTATTGAAGAAGCTAAAGCACGTGGTGAGCAGGTAGTCGTTATTCCTAACTATTATAAAGGGTTTGTTTTACGCTCAGGTGATTTGCCTGAGCTAGATTATCATAGCCCAGATATGATGGGGCGTTATTATGGTGTAAAAGCGGTTAATCTTGTATTTGCTGATTTTGATTATGAGTCTCTGTTAAATAAGCCTTGTGAGATACCTTATAATGATGTAAATGAGCGAGTTCAATGTATTTATACGCAGACATTTTTAGGGACAGATACTTTACGGTTTGTGGTAAAATTTGAGCCAAAAATTGCAATGTTAGAAAAGAACCAACAACAGTTTAAGTTAAAGGTAAAAAATACATTAAAGCTAACAGACCCTGATTATTATGAGATAACGATGCCTTTGCGCATCATTCAAGTGGGTGACGATTATTTTGCATCGGCTGATATGCTATTAAGTTTACTTGGGGTTAAACAGAATCCAACATTGGTTATTAGTGTTTATAGCCAAGATGAAGTGCAATTAAAAACTGATAAAATACCTTCAATTTCTATACAGGTTAAATAAATGAATATCTTGAAAAATACGGTTGTTGCTTTTTTCTGTTTATGTTCCATCCCTTTGGCACAAGCAGACAACTATGATGAATTATATAAAGCAACTGGTTGGCCAGTACAAGTTGAGCATTTTGACTCAGCATTGCAGATGATGCAAAATCAGTACAAGGACATGTTGCCGCCAGTTTTCTATCAATCGGTCGTTGGGTTTAGTAGCCAACGCTTTGAGCCTACGGCTATGAATCAACGGGGTCTATCCGCACTAAAGCAAAGTTTAGTGAATCCTGATCCCGCACTGACTTTTTTTGACTCTGCATTAGGTAAAAAGATTGTTAAAGCAGAAACAGAGGCGACCACGGCAGAAAATTTACAAAAAAATCAACAAGGTGTTCCTGCTATTAAGATAAGTAATGAAAGGAAGGTGCTCTTTAAAGAGTTAGCTGCTGCTATTCCTTATCGCCAAGCAACTGTGGATGTTAGTATGTCATTGACAAGTACTGTGGGCGATACAGTCGACAGCTTATTTCCAGGAATGGGGCTAGGTAGCAGCATTAAACAGATTACGCCAACAAAAGCACAAATTGAGCAGCAAGTAGATGCTCATTTGAATGATATTTTAGTCTATGTTTACCGTGATTTAACGGATCAAGAATTACAGCAGTTTATAGCTTTTGCAAAATCAACGGAAGGGAAGGCGTACTATCAGTCGGCACAAAAAATAATCTTGGCAAGCTTAAATAAATAGAAACGTTTGTCTAGTGTTCATAGCTGGTTTTATTGTGGTTAATAGGGTATTGTAAAGTTAATGTTATAATCGATGATTAATAAAATTAATTAGGACCATCGAATTAATTAATTTTTAAATATTGTTGAGTGGTTATATAATAGGTTCCATAAGTTAATCAAACCGTAAATAAAAAAAGGAGTGACATATGTCTCTTATAAATACAGAAGTAAAACCATTTAAAGCACAAGCATTTCACAATGGTGATTTCAAAACTGTTACTGAAGCAGATTTAAAAGGTAAATGGTCTGTTGTTTTCTTTTATCCAGCTGACTTTACATTCGTTTGCCCAACAGAGCTAGGTGACTTAGCGGATCATTATGAAGAATTCAAAAAATTAGGTTTCGAAATTTACTCAGTATCAACTGATACTCATTTCACTCATAAAGCTTGGCATGATACTTCAGATACTATTAAGAAAATTCAGTACCCAATGATTGGTGACCCAACTGGTACTATTTCTCGTAACTTCCAAGTAATGATTGAAGCTGATGGTCTAGCTGAGCGTGGTACTTTCTTAATCAACCCAGAAGGTGTGATTAAAGTAATTGAGTTACACGATGGTGGTATTGGTCGTGATGCAAAAGAACTTTTCCGTAAGGCACAAGCAGCTAAATACATTGCTGAACATCCAGGTGAAGTTTGCCCAGCTAAATGGACTCCAGGTGAGAAAACATTAGCACCTTCATTAGATTTAGTTGGTAAAATTTAATTTTACGTAATTACCCATCTTGATTATTAGATGGGTAATAAAAAATTAAATAGAAATATATGAACGCCTGGTTATCTAGTTGGCCGGGCGTTTTCATTCTCACTTAACTCCAAGGGAAATCTCAGATGTTAGATGCAACTTTAAAAAGTCAATTAAAAACCTATCTTGAGTGGTTAACTAAACCCATAGAGATTGTAGCCTCTTTGGATGAGAGTGAAAAATCTCAAGAAATGTTAACCCTTTTAAAAGAGATTGAATCTCTTTCAGATAAAGTTAGTTTAGATGCTGCGGGTAACGATAGCCGTAAGCCATCTTTTGTTGTAAAACGTGTTGGTGAAGAAATTGGTGAAGTCCGTTTTGCCGGTATCCCTATGGGGCATGAGTTTACTTCACTTATATTGGCATTATTACAAGCCGGTGGTCATCCACCTAAAGTAACACCTGAAATGATCGAGCAAATTAAAGGGCTTACTACAAAACTTCATTTCAGAACCTATATTTCATTGTCTTGCCAAAACTGCCCAGATGTAGTGCAAGCGTTGAATACGATGGCGATTTTAAATCCTAATATTAGCCATACCATGATTGATGGTGCTATTTTTATGGATGAAGTCAGCCAATTACAGATTATGTCTGTGCCTACTGTCTTTTTAAATGATGAGCTTTTCGGTCAAGGCCGTATGACGTTACAAGAAATTCTTGCCAAGGTTGATACAGGCGCAAGTGCCAGAGAAGCGGACAAACTTAATGCTAAAGAAGCATTTGATGTATTGATTGTAGGTGCAGGGCCAGCGGGTTCAGCAGCGGCTATTTATACTGCACGTAAAGGCATCCGTACGGGGATTATTGCAGAGCGTTTAGGTGGACAAGTACAAGATACTTTAAGTATTGAAAACTTTATTGCCACCATCGAAACAGAGGGCCCTAAGCTTGCTATGCAGTTAGAAGAGCATATTAAAGCGTATGATGTTGATATTATGAGCTTACAACGTGCTAAAGCTTTAATTCCTGCCGCAGAAAAGGGCGGTTTACACGAAGTTCAATTTGAAAGCGGCGCAAGTTTAAAAGCTAAAAGTGTCATTCTTTCAACGGGTGCACGTTGGCGTGAAATGAATGTACCGGGAGAGAAAGAATACAGAGCTAAAGGGGTGGCGTATTGCCCTCATTGTGATGGCCCAATGTTTAAAGGCAAAAAAGTAGCCGTGATTGGTGGTGGAAACTCAGGTGTTGAAG
>CAYNAM010000127.1:0-6839 GCA_964395065.1 uncultured Ventosimonas sp. | reverse complement strand
GCTTTGTATAATGTCTAGTTATTTTAATTGGGCGTAATTGATTTGCTTGACGATTACTGGGTCTATTCATCATATATCCTAAATATCTTAATTAAAAATTAATACCATCATACTACTTATTAGAGAGAGATAATACGCTAAATCTAATGGCGTATTTTTTTCTTAAATTCTTTACCAATATACTTAGGTAAAAAATAAAAAATCAACGATGAGAAGACAGTAAATAATCCAACGGTAAAGAACGTTGCTTGGAAAGCAGGTAAAATATCAATACTGACTGCTGTAGGTCTCTCTCCATTAAAATAGACCAATAAAATAGCAGATAAAGAAATACCAAAGCTAATTGACAGCTGAACAATTACCGCCAACAATGCATTACCACTACTAGCCTGCTCATCCTCTAATTGAAATAGAGTAACAGTATTCATGGCTGTAAACTGAATAGAGTTGATAGCCCCTATTAATCCCAACAAAGTAATTAAGACAATAATGGAAGTATTTTCTGTTACCAGTATAAAACTACAAATAAGCATGCCTAACAACAATGTATTGGTAGTTAACACCCACCGATAACCCAAAAACCTAATTAAATACTGTACCAGTGATTTGGCTATAATAGCAGCGATAGCTAGAGGAATCATCATCATACCTGCATAGGCAGGACTGTAACCTAAAGCAAGTTGCAGCAATAAAGGAATTAAAAAAGGCAACGAACCATTGCCCAAACGTGCAAATAAATTCCCCGCAAGCCCTAATGAAAAACTACGAACTTTAAAAACACTGAGAGGAAAAAGCGGATGATCCGCTCGAAGTGCATGCCACCAATATGCAATAAAACAACAGACACCGACTGAAAACAATATAACTATCATCACTGGTTTTAAATGGAAATCTGATAGCCCCTCTAGTCCTAAACTAATCAACAACATTGCGCTAGCAAACAGCAAAAAACCAATAACATCAAACCTACTGGCAGTGGCACTTCGTAAGTCTGGCATAAATTTCAGAGCAACCACACACCCGACAATACCAATCGGAACATTAATTAAAAAAATCCAATGCCATGAAAAATATTCAACAAGCCCGCCACCTAACGTAGGTCCCATTAAAGGACCTAACAAGCCAGGTACAGTAACGAAACTCATCACTTTAAGAAACTCTTCCCTCGGATAAACCCTTAAAATAACTAACCGCCCCACTGGCATCATTAGAGCACCACCCAGCCCCTGTATAACACGCCCAACGATCAATACAGGTAGTGACCATGAAATAGCACAAACAACAGACCCTAAAGAAAATAAGGCCACTGATGCAAAAAATATCTTCCGTGTGCCAAAACGATCCGAAACCCAACCACAAATGGGTATAATCATCGCCACCGTAAGCATATAGGCAATGACAGCACTCTCCATACTTAAAGGACTAACCTTTAAATCGTTAGCCATTGAAGGTAAGGCAATATTTAAAATCGTTGCATCAAGGCTCTGCATAAAAAAGGCAATTGCCACAATCCAAGGCAATATTTTTTTTACTCGTAGAGAAACATCAATAGCAGTTATAGGCATAATAATAAACAACTAACTTTTAAAAATTTAAATCTATTTTACGTGCATATTGAATAAAATACTTTATAATTTTCTGCAATATACTTAACAAGTCGAAACACATGATCATTCCTCACCACTTACTCAATACGGCCATACTTCAAAATCTTATTGAAGACTTTGTAAGTCGCGATGGCACCGATAATGGTGATGACACCCCTCTTTCTGTTAGGGTTGAGCGTGTCAAACATGCCCTAGAGAAGAAATTAGCATTTATCGTATACGATACAGAGTCTGAAGCTTGCTCATTATTATTAAAACAAGATATCCCTCAAGAATGGTTAGATGATTATAACCAACTCAGCTAATGCGTCACCTTTTCTTTATTATCTAAAAACCAAGAGGCCAAACTACCCTCAAAAACTTTAGACTGCTCCTGCTCAATAATCCTAAATGCTTCTTTTATTTTCTCGAACCATGGATCATTCAACACACTAGGAAGCTCTTCTACCTTTGGCAATGGCCATGGGCTATTCGCGAGTAAGCGCTGAAGAGAATAGTGTGAAATATCTCGACTGAGTACCCATGTATCTCCTCGATCAACTGCATAAATAAGATCTTCGGCTAAGAAAAAATCCAAGAGCGTTGCCCACTCATCTCCCGACAAAAACCAACCATCTCTTTTAATATCAGCATAAGTCACAGCCTGGCCTTTTAACTGGGCATTATGAAAAACTTTTAATATATATAAAGCGATTACAAGTTCTGGTACTCTTGGTTGATTCATTGTATGGCGCAATCCCAAACAACAACAAAGCTCACATCCGACTAAAACAATAATCCAAGAAACATAAATCCACAATAAAAATAAAGGAACAGCAGCAAATGCGCCATAAATAAGTTGATAACTGGGAAATGCCTTTACATAAAAACCAAAAATTGCGCGAGCAGACTCAAGCAGTATAGCTGTAACAATAGCACTGATAACAGCATGACGAATAGGAACATGCGTATTAGGAATTGCGGCATAAAAAAGTGTAAAGCCACCCGTTGTAGCAAAAAAAGGAACTAATCTTAATAAGTCTGCTACCAAAGGATTACTGACTGTTTTTGAAAAAAAGTTTAACGACATAATATAGGTGCTTGCTGCAAAACCAGCCCCGATTAATAAAGGGCCCAAACTTAACAGCGCCCAATACAGTAAAAAGCGTGGTAGCCCACTTCGTGCATTCCTCACCCGCCAGATGGTATTAAATGCTGATTCAATAGTGACTAACATCATAAAGGTTGTAATGATTAAAAAGACAATCCCTATCCATGTCAAATTTCTTGCTTGAGAAATAAAATCATTAAGATAATCAAAAATTTTATCGCTAGTCGCTGGCATAAAATTATGTACAATATACTTTTGTATACTCCCCTCAACCCCCTGAAAAGCGGGGATACCCGATATCATAACAAACACTACTGTCATAATAGGCACAACAGCAAACAAGGTGGTATACGTTAACGAACCCGCATTTTGAGTCCCCCGGTCCTCAAAAAAACGAATCACTAAAAAACGTATAAATTGATAAAATGAAAAAATTGGCTTCCACATAAACAACCTTTGTTTTAATAATGGGTTAGGCTAAGATAACATACTTTCAATATTCTTTTTATTATACAGCAGTTTATTATGCTGACCTGATGATTAAAATAGGCATCTAAATGACCCCATACACTTACTACCATAATCCCCGTTGCTCAAAGTCAAGACAAGCACTCACCATTCTGAATGAACATGGTATAGAACCTACCATTATCAATTACTTAGAAACACCACCTAATAAGACAACATTACAAAAAATTCTTTCACAACTTGGTATTTCAGCACGGCAGTTACTAAGAAAGGGAGAAGAAGAATACAAACAACTCGGACTAACGGATGAGTCTCTTTCTGAGGATGCATTAATTGATGCCATGGTAAAACACCCTATATTGATAGAGCGACCAATTGTTATTGTTGGAAATAAAGCAATTATTGCAAGACCACCCGAAAAAGTTTTAACCTTAATTTAAATAATTACCAATCAAAGACCTGCTTAACAAAAGGAATTGTTAGCTTGTGCTTAGCAATCAATGAAGCCCTATCTAACTGACCAAGCAATGTTAATAAACTGCTCATATCGCGATTACTGCGCGCGAGAATAAAACTGGCCACTTCATCAGATAACTCAATCCCTTTACATGAAGCACGTAACTGCAAAGCTTTTAGTTTCTCATCATCACTTAATGGGTGTAACTGAAAAACAAGTGCTAATGATAATCTTGATTTAAGATCGGCTAACTCAATAGCTAAGTTATAAGGTGAAACATTAGCAGCAATTAATAAACCTTTATTATCATCACGCAATCGATTAAATAAATGAAACAAGGCCTCTTGCCATATTTTATTTCCTACGACTACTTCAATATTATCTAAACAAACTAAATCATAATATTCTAAGTTCTCTAAAATTTCTGGGGTATAACAGATGAGTTCCTCTAACGGTAAATAAATAGCATTCCTACCTGTTAATTGAAATTGCAAACAAGCCGCTTGTAACAAATGACTACAACCTACACCATTATTTCCCCATAAATAAATTAGCCTCTCGGCTGACACTGCGTCAGGATCACACAACTGATCAATAAACGTTAGTGCTGCCTGATTAGCACCTGCATAATAATTAGCCAGCGTCATGTCATCTGACAACTCTATCCCTAGCGCCAATTGTGTCGGTTTATTCATCATAGTTAGTGCTCATTAACCCTTGTCAAAGTATTAATGGGGCATTAATGCCTCAATCACCTGTACTTTCTGCCTTAACTCCTCTAGAGTTTTACAACAAACAGTTGCATGCCCCACCTTACGGCCCGGCTTGAATTCTTTACTATAGTTATGCAAGTGACAGTCTTCTATACTTAACACTTGTTCAGTAGGTGGAATGGTACCAATAAAATTTAACATTGCACTTTCTATATGTTTCTGGGTTGAGCCTAGTGGTAACCCTGCAATAGCACGTAAATGATTCTCAAACTGACTCGTCACTGCGCCTTCTATTGTCCAGTGCCCAGAGTTATGAACACGTGGAGCAATTTCATTAGCCTTTAATCCGTCGTCTACCTCAAAAAATTCAAATGCTAACACACCGATATAATCTAATTTTTCCAATACTTTCGTGACATAGGCTTCAGCTTTTGATTGCATGGGATGTTGCTCACTAGCAATCGATAAATGTAATACACCTTGACGGTGCTCATTATGCACCAACGGATAAAAACGTATGGACCTGTCTTTACCACGCACCGCGATTAAAGAGACCTCCCCAGAAAAAGGAACAAAACCCTCAAGAATACAAGGAACACCACCCAACTCAGCAAAGGCATTAACCACATCTGACTGTTTTTTTAATACCTTTTGACCTTTCCCATCGTAGCCTAAAGTTCTTGTCTTTAAAACAGCCGGTAAGCCAATTTTTATAACAGCACTTTCTAACTCTGCCTGTGATTCCACATTCGCAAAATCAGGTGTTGGAATATTTAAAGATTTAAATAATGTTTTTTCAAACCAACGATCACGCGAGATACGAAGAGACTCAGCATTAGGAAATACAGGAACGTAGTCACTTAAAAAGGAAACTGTTTCAGCAGGTACACTTTCAAACTCAAAGGTAACCACATCAACTTCTTTGGCTAATGCTAACAAGGCTTCTTTATCATCATAATTTGCACAAAGATGCTCACCTAATGTTCTCGCACAAGCATCTTTTGTAGGATCTAAAAATACAAACTTCATCCCTAATGAAGCCCCTGCTTGAGCTAACATTTGTCCTAATTGACCACCACCAATTACACCGACTTTCATAACTTACCTCGATTACTTATATTCTTGGATCAGGATTAGCTAATACGGCTTCTGTTTGTTTTTCTCGATAATGATTTAATGCAGCATGGTATTCAGGGTACTTATTACCCAATATACTTGCGGCTAAAAGTGCTGCATTAACTGCTCCAGCTCTACCTATAGCTAACGTTGCTACAGGGATACCCGCTGGCATTTGTACAATAGATAACAATGAATCAACACCCGATAACATAGAAGATTGTACGGGAACTCCTAACACAGGTAAATGTGTTTTTGCAGCACACATCCCAGGCAGATGCGCAGCACCACCTGCACCTGCTATAATAACCTCTAGTCCTTTTGGTGCAGCCTCTTCAGCATACTGAAATAACAAGTCTGGCGTACGATGTGCCGAAACAACATTAACTTCATAAGGAATCTTTAGTTCTTCTAACACATCAATGGTATGACATAAAGTTGCCCAATCTGATTTAGAGCCCATAATAACACCCACTAACGCACTCATAAACCTAACTCCTCAATCGATGAAAATAATAAACCACGCAAAAAGCGTGGCTCTATTTTAAAACTAAATAATAACTTTTTAATGGCCGCTTAACAACCAACGCGATGTAGATAATAAAAAAACACCCAACCTTGTACTATTCGCCTCTTCAACTACTTTCTGAGCCCACTCTGTTTGAGCTGTCTTTGTCCAATCTAATAGCATAGGTTCTAATAACTCAACAAGCCATTCAACTTTTTGCTTTTTTAACAATGTATATAATGCCTGTAATGCCGAAAGCCAACGAACTAAACTTATTGACTCAGTGCTCCAACTATAATCCTCCCAATAATACTGACTAGCAGCTAAATAATGCTTAATCTGATTATCAGATGAGCTTTCGATAGGTAGTTTGATCCCAGCTTCTTTATATGCACTTGGATCAATTAATCGATACCCTCTTTCTGCTTTACTTAAATTGCTCGGTATTAAAGGAAAACAAGTGGCCAGATCAATTGCAAAGCTTAACATTGTATCTGCACTGCCTGACTTTAACTCCAACTCTAATTCACAAATACTTGTTTGTTGCTGGTTAGCCTCTACAACACCCTGATCAATAGCCACCTCGATCTGAGCTTGCTCTCCATTAACGCTCCAAAAGAACTGCGCGTACTGCCTAGTAAAGTCTGTTGAAAAAACAGTTTTCAAAAGGGACTTATCAAATCCATACAAACTCTCTGGCCAATAGGGAGAAACCAATAATGATCTATTTAGCCGAGGACTACTTAAATACCAATCAAACTCATCACGCTCTGAAAAGCCTCCCACACTATTACCTTTGGCCTTAAGCGTTTGAATGTAATGTTCGCCATCTTTACGCACCCTTAACGCCACACAAGCCTTTTTTAATTGATAATCTTCT
>CAYNAM010000126.1:0-6910 GCA_964395065.1 uncultured Ventosimonas sp. | reverse complement strand
CACAGCATGGACAACGGGGGTTAAAAGTTATAACGGAGCTTTAGGTGTTGATGTGTATGAAAAACCACATAAAACATTACTCGAGTTAGCTAAAGAGAATGGTAAAGCAACAGGTAATATTTCTACCGCAGAACTACAAGATGCAACCCCTGCTGCATTATATGCTCATGTAACAGCACGTAAGTGTTATGGCCCAGAGGCAACTAGCAAGTTATGTGCAACCAATGCTTTAGAAAATAATGGATTAGGCTCTATTACTGAGCAATTAATTAATGCTCGTGCCGATGTGACTTTAGGGGGGGGCGCTAAGACGTTCCAAGAAGTGGCGAAAGCAGGGCAATGGAAAGGCAAAACTTTAGAGCAACAAGCCAAAGAAAGAGGCTATAAAATCATC
Source organism: uncultured Ventosimonas sp. (assembly GCA_964395065.1). Lineage (GTDB taxonomy): Bacteria > Pseudomonadota > Gammaproteobacteria > Pseudomonadales > Pseudomonadaceae > Entomomonas. Next base: position 6,516 of record CAYNAM010000126.1, on the reverse strand, counting down.
ACCAACAGTGATGAGTTAAAAAGTATTAGAAAAGCTGATCAAAAAACACCCGTGTTAGGACTTTTTGCTGAAGGTAATATGCCGGTGCGTTGGATAGGTCCACAAGCTAAATACCATGGCAACGTAGACGGTAGTGAAGAGATTACTTGTAAAGTTAATGATAAAAGAACAGCAGATATTCCAACGTTGGCAGTCATGACTAAAAAGGGTATTGAGTTGTTGAAGGACAATCCAAAGGGGTTCTTCTTGCAAGTGGAGGGAGCCTCGATTGATAAGCAAGCACATTATGCTAATCCATGTGGACAATTTGGTGAAACAGCTGATTTAGACGAGGCCGTTCAGGTCGCTTTAGAGTTTGCGAAAAAAACAGGTGATACCTTGGTGGTAGTAACCGCTGATCACGCTCATGCAACACAGATTATTCCGGCTGACAGTAAAGCATATGGTCTAACACAGAAGTTAAAAACTAAAGATGGATCACCAATGACTGTCAGTTATGCAACGAGTGAAACAGATAGTCAAGAGCATACAGGGACGCAAGTTAGAATAGCTGCTTTTGGCCCTTCTGCGGCTAATGTAAGTGGTTTGATTGATCAGACTGATCTATTCTTTATTATCAAAGATGCGATGGGATTAAAATCTAAAGGAAAGAAATAGTTGTTATAGATTTTGAGTGGTCAGTAAACTGCAAGAACTAACATGAGTTCTTGCAGTTTTTTATTAAGATTATTTTCTAATAAGAATAGACCTGTTTTTATGGTTGTCAATGCTAATATAGCTATACTCTGAAATCATATACCTAGCTTGCATTATCAGAGTACTGTAAAATCTGATAAATACTTACGGGTGATTAAATAACAAAATAAGTAGATCTTTTCGTTAATCGAGCTATTTTTATTTAGTCCATAGATTCATGAATTAATGGGATACGCTCCAACGCCTGATCGCCAAAAATAGCTTTAGCATTGAATGACTCAAGAAAAACATAGCCAATATGACAATCGCAATAATGATTAGTACAAGGCTTTGGCGTTAATACACGTTGCCAGTCTGCTTGGTGAATATTACCAATAACCGTTTTAATAAAATGACAACGCCTGATATCTCCAAACTCATCCACTGTAATTGCCTTTTCGCCTGTCACACAGGGCAACCCTAACGCTTTATAGGGTTTATTTAAGGGAAAGAGTGGATCAATTCCAGTTAAGAAAGCCGCTTGTTCATCACTGTATTGGTAGGCTTTATTGTCGTCAACGTAAGCATTGATCCAAAGGTAGTCATTAAGCGATAGTGCTTGGCGTAACTGTGTTATATCATCGAATAGCTCAGGTTTCCCCACTATGCCAACACTGTATGGCATTTGATGTTGGTTGAGCAGTTTAAGCTGTTTTGTAAAGCGTTCTAAGGTTATTTCTGAAGGGTGGTAGGTACACCAAAAGCGCAGTTTCTGGTGATCTAACTCAGTTAAAAAATTTAATTTAGCACTTAAATTAGTTTGAATAATAATTTTACTGACATTCGAAAGCTGGCAAAGTTTTGCTAACGCTTGTTGATAACGTTTAAAAACGAGTGCTTCACCCCATGGCGTGAAAAATACGGTAAAGTTAATCTGTGGGTGCTGAGTAATCCATTCTATAAAATGAGTTAGGCCTATAATATCCTGCTGTTTTTTCTCAGGTGTCTCTTTACGCTTAGCAAAGGGACAGTAGTCGCAAGCATAATTACAGGTTTCTAACGCTCCGCGATAAAGCACAGTAAGGGTTTTCATTGTACTCTAGTTACCTTAAATGAGTGCGTATTCATTCATTCGTTGCTCGATATCAGGCGCATAAAACCAAGGGCCAATAAGATCAGATAATGAGAGTCCTTTGGGTGTCAGTTTCCATATACCATCAACTAAATGGATAAGTTGTAAGTCAATTAAGGCTTGTAACTCTGGATAGTCTATAAAGGGATTACTTTTAAAACGTTGTTGATAGAGTAAGGGAGAAAGTCCTGTCATGTGCAAAACGGATTGCAATATAAAACGGCGTTTTTGGGTATCTTCATCCATTTTAAAGCCATAGGTTATTTGCGAAAAATCATTCTCAGTACGCCCATTATAACTTTCTAAAATAGCTTTAATACCTGAACGACCAACGGCATATTCTGAGGAGTAATGCACTTGTCGAGTATAAGATCTAGCACCACAGCCTAAGCCGACCATACCATCTTGTTGGCAGCAATAATCTCCATTTTCTAATTGATTAACAATAGGTTTTCTAAAATAGCGCATACTTATTTGTTCATAACCATGATCGAGTAATGTGTCACGCCCTTGTTGATAGAGTTTCATGCGCTCATCATCCCAATTAAAGCCAAACTTACCAATGCCCGTTAATGGTCTGACGTACAGTGGGTATAGGAAAATCTCTTCAGGTTCAAAGCTAAGTGCTGTTTTTAATGATTTTGCCCATGAATCTGGTGTTTGATAAGCGAGACCATAAATGAGATCGAGGTTAAAAATAGGAAAGTTAAAAGCTTTAATTTTTTCAATGGATTGGAACACTTTGGTATTGTGCTGTCCCCTACCCACCGATTTTATCTCTTGCTCATTAAAACTTTGTACCCCCATACTCACACGTTTAATACAATGATCTTTTAAGACCTGTAAACGATCCTCTGAAATGGTTTCGGGGCTGGTTTCAACACTGGAGGGAATTGTGTTGTAATCTAAATTGAAACAAGTTAATGCATCAAATAAAAAACTTAACTCTTTAGCATCTAAATAAGTTGGGGTGCCACCACCCAGAGCAAAACGGGTAAAGTTAGCCTTTTCACCTAAAGCTTGATTAGTTGCTTTAGCCTGTCTTGCGAAGGCTTCTAAATAAGCTAGGGTTAAGGGTTGCTTGGGATTTGCCGTAGTAAATAAGTTACAAAAACCACAGCGCATATTACAAAAAGGGATGTGTGCATATAAAAAAAGTTGTGATTTGTCTTCATTTTCCCAAACATCTGCTAATGAAATAGGGGCAAATGACCGATAACTGGTTTTATGAGGATAGGCATAGGTATAGCCTTGATAATAAGCTTGTTGCTCAATCAGTTGCGTTAAATTCATACAGATTCCAAAATAAACTCAGCGTAAGGTACAGTTAATACAGTTTCATGAGCTAGGCGGTGACCATAATAACCATCTTCTCCAAACGCTTCACCATGGTCGGAGGTTAAAATAACCAAAGCTTCACCGCAGTTTGCTTGTGCTTCTAGTAATCGTGCGATATGGCGTTGTGCATATTCGACTGCCGCTTGTTGCGTAGCCATTGACTCTGTTTGTTGGCTGGGGTGAAAAATTGTGGTGGGTTGGTGAGTGGCTGAAACATTAATAAATAACAGCTTGGGTTGTTTGTCTTGTTGTAAAAAGGCTATTGCCTGTTCTACTTGCAACTCAGTAGAGTTAACACTGGTAACGCCCATTTCTCGACACCAATAGGTCTGTTGAAATAGGTTAGGCAGTACACTGCCGAGTTCAGACTCTTTGTTAAAAAATCCTACACCTCCAATACAACAAGTTTGATAACCTAGGTTTGCCAGTGCTTTAGGTAACGTGCTTTCAGCGAAAGTAAAGGTGTTGGGTTTGGTCGTAGTTGAGCCGGCAAACGAAGCTGCAAAGAGCCTTGGCGCTGTTGGATTGTCAATGGGTGTTGGTAAAAAGCCACTAAAAAAGGCATGGTGCGATGCATAGGTAAAGGTGGCTGGTGCATGTCTTGCCTCCCACTTTGGAACCCATGCATTTAACTCTGGCATGTGGGCATTAGCCAGTACATCATAGCGTAAACTATCAAACGTAATGAGTAGCACATTGGCTCGATTTTCAATGAGTTGTTTCGCGTTAATCATCAATTAATTTATTTCTCTTTAAAAGTGCTAGAAGCTCAGCTTGATAGGTGTTTAACCCTTGCCAATGCGTATTTGGGTGAAAATCACCAAAGGTATTGGCTTCTAATAAATAAGCCTTGTGTTGATGGGGGGTTATTAATACATCTAACCCAGCATACAAACTATTAGAAAAGGCCAGCATGGCTTGCTCTGCCAATGTAGGAATTGCATTCCAACAATCACCTAGATAGGCTTTAACTTGTGTAAGATCGCCCCGCCCATTCTCTAGGTGTAGATTGGTCATGGCATGTTTTCCTAATCGAATTAATGTGTGTTGTGCTTGACCATTAATCACCACAATACGCACATCAAATACTTTACCCTGATAACTGGCTTTGGGTATCCAAGCTTCTATTTGTAAATCGTGGTATTTAAGCAGTTGGTTAAACATGGTTGCAAGGGTGTGTCTATCCGTATACTGCTTTAAGCGGCGGGTATTATAAAATCGTATTTGTCCTGCGTGTTGTATTAATTCAATGGTTGTTACCGCATGAACTTTTTTGTCGGTCACCGATAAAGCTATAGTGCCACTGGCCGCACTGCCATGGGCAAGTTTTATAAACACCCGTGATATCTTTTGTTTGGCTAAACTATCGACGAGTTGTTCAAAACTTTCTATGTTGTCTGTTATTGTTTTGGGGGTTGGTAGTCCTTGTTGTTGCCATCGCTTTGATGTTTTTCTTTTATCAAAAAATACCAAGCCTTCATTCACATCAAACATACGGTAATGGGGCTCTGCTTGTTGTAATAGTTTTTGTGTGTGCTTAAAAAACAGGCTTAGTCCGGCATACCATTGGTTAGAGGGGATGATTTCTCCTTGTTCTAGCTGTAAGTCATCTATTACGATATTGTTAATAACAGAAGACTCACCCAAGTGTAGCAATAATCGTTCTGTTGCTGAGCATTCACCGGAGGTTTCTAAGCGAACAATATCACCTTGCTTGATACAATCGAGTAATAGGTTGGGGTGTTTTACAACATCGTGAAAAGAAATGATTTTTGCACTAGGCCAGTGTATGTCTTGCAATGCTTGTTGAAAAGCGTTAACTCTACGGCTGTCAGGTGGTGCAATCAGCACCACCTGCTTTGGATTACTCTCCAATACAGACATAGCGCCAATCGTCATCTTCGTCATAATCCGCATCAGAAGAGACATCAATTTTAAAACCTTTGCTCTTAGCAAATGCTTCTAGTTGTTCAGCCATATTTTCAGATAAATAATTAAAGTTCAAATCTAAAAATGCTAAATTATCCAACTTGGTTGACTCTAATAAAGCTTGACCGCCTTTGTCGGTTAAAATACCGAGGGATAAATCTAATGTTTTTAAATGTGCAGTAACAGGTGCATTCGCTACAGCAATGGCTATCTCATCTTGTATTTCACAATTTTTTAATCCTAAATAGGTTAACTGATTAAAACGGTCTTGAAGTATAGGCGCTAAATTATCGATTGAACCAGAAAAACCATAGTCATCTGTTCCAAGATAGACTTCTAAATGCTTTAGGTTGGGTAGAGTGGCATTAGCGATGTCATCTATTGTGCTGCTATCCAAACCACCTGACTGCACTACTAAAGTTTCTAGTAAGGGGGCATTTAAGCTATTGAATCTTAGTTCGTTACCACCACGTGTTCCAAAATGTTTGAGTTTTGGGAAGGCATGAATAAGGGGAGCATTATCGGTGTTGATAATCCATGAGATCTCATTCTCTTCACTGATAACATCGTTCACAAAGATGGTATCTAATAAAGGAAGTTTATCCTTGGCATTTATTAGTAACTCAATGGTACCTTCACTTGATTCATCAAACATTTCATCAGAATACATGCCCAACACAATACCCCGTGTTTGATCTGCATTGGGTTGTGCAAGATAAGCATCAAACTTATCAGTCCAAGTGATGTCATCATCATAATCAACTGCTATACGATAAATAGTCTTCTCTAAGTTCTCTAACTTATCGCCCACTCTCCACGACTTAACAGTATAGCCTGCAAAACTGTCTAAATGACTACTTATCATTTTTAATCCCCTTGTTGATAATTAACAATCCTAACTGCATTTTATGTTATAGCTGTCGAAATTACAGTATTCTAACTATTTTTTCTAGACATGCATCAACCAATAATAAATCTGTTCGCAATTTTACATCCGGTTTGCTGGGTACCTCATAAGGATCTCCCACCCCTGTTAACTTTATCTCTCCACGTAATGCTTTAGCATACAATCCTTTTGTATCACGTAGCTGTAGAACCGCTAGGGGTGCTTCAAGATAAATCTCCACTGCTTGTAAACGCTTAATAGCCTGTCTTCTCGCTTCTGCATAAGGACTAATTAAGCTTACAATGGGTACAATACCCTGCTGCTGCAATGTGTAAGCTAAATCGGTAACACGTCTAACATGTGTATCACGATCGGCCTTAGAGAAACCTAAATCGGCACTGATCGTTTTTCGTAACTCATCACCATCCAATACTTTATTTACTATATTATTACGCGTTAACACCGCTGACAACGCATATGACAGTGTGGTTTTTCCGACACCTGAAAGACCAGTAAACCAATAAGCTTTTATACATTTTTTTGATTAAGGTGTTAA
>CAYNAM010000125.1:0-6967 GCA_964395065.1 uncultured Ventosimonas sp. | reverse complement strand
TGCCTTTGATGGTTGGTCAGGTGACATTTTTATTAGTGACTTGCTAAAAGCTTATGATCAGTTACAAGAAAAAGGGCAAGCACTGCTTAATGAACCTAATCATCTTGCTACTTTGTTAGAGCCACTTCCCATTCAGTACAAAGATTTCGCCTTGTGGCAAAGAGACTATTTAAGTGGCGACGTCTTAGAGAAACAGTTGGCTTTTTGGAAAGATCAGTTAGCGGGTTATGAGTCGCTCAATCTTCCTACCGATAAACCAAGACCCAACCATGTGAGTTACCAAGGTAGTACGCTTAATTTTGTGTTAGATGAATCACTTAGTGCAGAGTTAAGAAATACAGCGCAAAGATTGGATGTGAGCTTATTTGCGCTGTTGTTAAGTGGTTATTACCTGTTATTGTCGACTTATTCTAATCAAAAAGATATTGTGGTAGGCTCGCCCATTGCTAACCGTCATCATAAAGAAATCATGGACATGATCGGCTTTTTTGTGAATAGCGTGGCATTAAGGCAGCAAATCAATACCGATGAAACCTTACTGGAGTTTGTTAAAAAAGTAGGGCATTTAACCAATGAAGTTCAACAGTACCAAGATCTCCCCTTCGAGCGATTAGTGGATGAGCTAGGTGTTAAAAAAGACACCTCGCGCCACCCTATTTTCCAAGTGATGTTTAGCGTGCAATCGTTTGGCCATGAACAGCAAGAAAGATTAAACGAGTTTTTAGAACCTTACGGTGAAAACCTTGGTCAAGATATTGCTAAGTTTGATTTAACAACGATGCTGGATGATGATGGGGTGCAGATTAAAGGCATCTTCAATTATGCGACGCGTCTCTTTAATCAAGAGACTATTGAGTCTTTAATGACTACCTATACACTGATTCTGAATGAGTTGGTGGAGGATGCAGCCGCCAGTAAGAAGATAAAAGAGCTGGCACTTTTAAGCGATCAAGATTATCAAAAAATCATTTATGATTGGAATAAAACAACTCCTATTTCTTCTAATACCACGGTTGTTGCATTATTTAATGAGCAAGTAAAGCGCACGCCAGACCATATTGCCGCTGTGTTTGATGATCGTCGACTCACTTATAAAGAGTTAGACGGTATGGCTAACCAGCTCGCCCACTATTTAAAAGAAGCTTATGCTATTAAGCCTGATGATCTAGTGGCATTGGCGTTATCGCGTTCGATGGAAACCGTGATTGCCATTTTAGCGGTGCTAAAAGCAGGGGCGGCGTATGTGCCTATGGTGCCTGAAGCGCCGAAAGAACGTGTTAGCTTTATTGTTCAAGACACCAAAGCCAAAGTGCTTTTGACCAATCAAGCCCATCAGGCTAGTTTTGCGTATGTTGAGGCGTTAGGCGTTCGTGTTGAGGCCATTGATGCTCCTGCGTTTATCCAACATCAACTGGCGAAGTACCCAACCACTAGCCCAGTCATAGCGCTTGCGCCTCATCATTTGGCTTATATTATTTATACCAGTGGTACAACGGGTAACCCGAAAGGGGTGATGGTAGAGCATCATAATGTGGCGCATCTGTTTATTGGCGCTGAGCAGCTATACCATTTTAATGAGCAAGATGTATGGACGCTATTCCATTCTTATGTGTTTGATTTCAGTGTGTGGGAGCTTTGGGGCGCATTGCTATTTGGTGGGCGTTTAGTGATTCCTAGCCAAGAACAAAGTTATGATGTTGGGCTTTTCTATCGTCTTTGCTTAAAAGAGCAAGTCACGATTCTCAATCAAACACCGAGTGTTTTTTACCAGTTTATTGAATCGGCGGTTAACCAGGGCGTAAAAATTGACGCATTACGTTATGTCATTTTTGGCGGTGAACCGTTGAATGTGGCGCAACTAAAACCTTGGTATGCCATGTATGCCGATAATGCCCCTTATTTAGTGAATATGTACGGTATTACCGAAACGACTGTGTTTGCAACCTATCCCGATCCCTTGACCGTGAATGATTTAGATAAACTGCCCTTGATTGGCCGTGTGCTGAATGGGTATACAGGGTATGTATTAAATAACGAACGTATTCCTTTACCGATTGGTGCCATTGGTGAGTTGTATTTAGGCGGTGATGGCGTTACCCGTGGTTATTTAAATAACCACACGTTGACGACAGAGCGCTTTATTGAAAACCCTTTCCAAAGCGAGGCTGAAAAAGCAAAAGGCATTAATGGGCGACTTTATAAGTCGGGCGATTTAGTTCGTTATGCGCAAGATGGGCAATTAGAGTACATTGGTCGTAATGACTTCCAAGTCAAAATTCGTGGTTTTAGAATTGAGTTAGAAGAGATTGCCACCCGTTTATCGAACTACCCTGACATTAAACAGTCGGTGGTGTTGACCAAGGAAAACCACCTCAATGAAAAGTATATCGTGGCTTATTATGTGTGCGATCATGAAATTAACCGACACGATATCACTACGTATTTATCGGCTTATTTACCCAGTTATATGATTCCTTCGTATTTTATTCAGTTAACCAAGCTACCGGTTACGATCAATGGCAAACTAGACCGACATCAATTGCCTGAGCCTAGCTTTACAGGGAAAGAGTATGTTGCCCCAGTTACTGAGGTTGAAAAGGTGATCTGTGAGCTGGTTGCCTCATTTCTTGATTTAGCAGTAACTGATGTTGGCACAACAGACAATTATTTTGAATTAGGCGGTAACAGTATTACAGCAACACGCTTAATTTATGAAATAAATAGCCAGTTTAATGCTAAACTCAAAATTGTTGACCTCTTTATGTTACCAACGTTGGGCGATGTGGCGCGGTTTGTTGAAGAAGCCAAACAGGCTTATCAACCCATTGTTTCACTGAATAATAGCGAGGAGGCTACTCACCTTATTATGGTGCATCCTGGCGGTGGTGGAAGTGAGGCTTATTTGCCGATTGCTCAAGCAGTGGAAGGGCATTATCGTTGTTACGGTGTTGAACCTTATAATATTTACCATGAGGATAAAATTGATCTCCTGCCTAGGTTGGCTGAGTTATACCTCGCCAATATAGAGCAAGCGTTACCTGAGCAAGCGAGCTATCAATTATTTGGCTGGTCTCTAGGTGGTTTGTTAGCGCTTGAAATGGCCTCTATTCTGGAGTCAAAAGGTGTCACAAATATTAAAGTGTATTTGTTAGACACTATTTTGATTGGTGATGCCGTAGAAGATAAAGTGGCACCGCCCTCAGATGAAAAAATTAAAGAAATAATTAAAGATTATACGGGGCTTGATTTTGAAGCCGCTAAAGCCTTGTTGTTGACCGAGAATAAGCTCGTTAATCAACCGGTTTCAACCCCTCTTAATCATACGCAGATCGTGTTATTTAGAGCGATGTTGAGTAATCAAGAGAAGCATAAGGCGGTGCAACAGCGCTATGAGAACCTAATTGCTAATCAAACGCAGTTAAGCATTATTAATCTTGAGCATTCAGGCCATGATGATTTATTGGAAAAAGAACCACAATTAATCATTGATAAGTTATTACACGATGTAAGGGCGCTTTAATGACATTACAAACATTTATTATCAAGGGCAATGCAAAGCCTTTGAGTTTACTTGTCCTGCTCAGTTTGTTGGCGGGTGGTTTTCATATTGGGCTACTGGTGTTGATTAACACTACACTGTCATGGCTTATTTCAGGGAAAAATGTAGGAAGTAGTGAGTTTACAAGCGCGTTGGTTTTATTAGTGGGGTATCTGTTACTTTCTCGTTTAGCCATTGGGGTTACTGCTAAGTTTTGTTTAAAAATTGTCCACGGTGTTCGTATGCAACTGGTGCGTGCAGCCTTGGGCGCTTCTTACATGGAGATGAAAAATAAACAAGATTTGCTCTACTCGGCCGTTACTAAAGATATTGTGACGTTATCACAGGCCATTATGGGGGTTACCCAGTTTATTATTTCGAGCCTTGTGGTGGTGGGGTGTTTGATTTATCTCGCCTTTCTATCACTAACGGTGTTTATCTTTATTGTCGCAGCTATTGTGCTATCGACATTGGTGTATCTGACATTTTCGGCGAAAAGCTTTAAACATATTCAGTCGGCACGGGAAAGTGAAGAAGAGTTGTTTATGCACACCCGCCAGTTAATTGATGGCTTTAAAGAGATTTTGCTCAATCATAATAAAGGCGATGATTTGGTGGAAGATGCTTTACAATCAGCTTCTAAAGAAAACATTGAAAAGAGTTACCGTGGTTTTTCTGGCTTTTTTAATATGTCGATTATTGGCCAGTTATTGTTTTATACCGTGATTCTCTTTTTATTGTTTGCCAGTAGCTTATGGCTTGATTTAGCGATTCCGACCTTGGTGAGCTGCATGATTGTGACACTCTTTATTGTAGGGCCTGTGGAAAATCTAACAGCCCTTATTCCAAGGTTGGCAGAAGGTAATGTGGCAGCTAATCGGTTGAGTGATATTTTAAATGCATTCAAGCAAACAATGCCTATCACTAGAAAAAATCCGGAAAAAGAAGACTTTCAGCAATTGGTGTACGATGGTTACCACTATCAATACGATAATAAATTAGAAACAGGATTTAAAGTCGGACCAATTAACTTTGAACTTAAAAAAGGTGAAATTACCTTTATTCATGGCAGTAATGGCGCTGGTAAAACAACCTTTGTGCATTTATTGTTAGGGCTATTAGAAAAGCAGCAAGGCACTTCGCTATTAAATCAACAGGCATTAAATGACTCATTGCTCAATTATAATTTATTTTCCCCTGTTTTCTCAGATTTCCACTTGTTTGATCGCTTTTATGGTCTAAAGGAAGTGAATCTTGATAAAGCCAATGAATACTTGAAACTCTTTGAGTTAGATAAAAAAGTGAGTTTGGAAAATGGCCATTTCTCAACCATTAATTTATCAACAGGGCAACGCAAACGTTTAGCCTTGATTGCTATTTTATTAGAGAAGCGTCCCATTTTGGTGTTAGATGAGTGGGCGGCTGACCAAGACCCTGCGTTTCGCCAGAAGTTTTACACCGAAATATTGCCCTCATTAAAGCAAGAGGGCTTTACCATTTTAGCCATTACCCATGATGATAAATATTATTACTGTGCAGATTACCTGTACCGTATGGATGATGGTCAATTATTAAGGGTAACAAACATTGATTAGAATACTCTCCGCCCTTTCAAATGTAAAAGGGCGGGGTAGGGGTTATTGCATGGCCGCTTTAGTTTTGGCTTGGGTAAAGGCGGCCAGCGTTTTTTCGCGTGCTTCTTTATGCACTACCATGGGTGGTGGGTAATCTAAGGGGTGGCCTGTTTTTTCAGCCCATAGATGCGGTGTATGTATATATTTGTCAGGGACTTGGCTTAGTTCAGGAATCCATTGGCGAATGAACTTGCCCTCAGGGTCAAAGCGTTCGCCTTGGGTGGTGGGGTTAAAAATGCGAAAGTAGGGGGCGGCGTCAGTCCCTGTTGAGGCAGCCCACTGCCAGCCACCATTATTTGCAGCTAAATTACCGTCAGTAAGTTTCGACATAAAGTACTGCTCACCCCAACGCCAATTAATGAGTAAATCTTTAACCAGAAAGCTTGCGGTGACCATCCTTAAGCGATTATGCATCCAGCCTGTTTGATTAAGCTGGCGCATGGCCGCATCTACGATGGGGTAGCCTGTCCGCCCTTCTTTCCACAGATCAAATGCTTTTGTATCATTATTCCAAACAATGGCATCTGTCCACTCAATAAAAGGTTTGTTTTTACTCAGGCTTGGATAGGCAATTAGAAGATGATGGTAGAACTCACGCCAAATCAATTCATTTAGCCAACAAAAAGCCCCACTGTTGGGATTTTGCCAAAAGAGAGGATACTCAAGTTGTAGGCGTTGGAAACATTGTCTGACCGAGAGTGTACCAACAGACAGATAGGCAGAGAGCTTGCTGGTGTTGTCAAGGCTTGGGATATCGCGTGTGATGGCGTAATCAGCCACTTGTTCTTGGCAAAAACACGCTAATCTTTCTTGTGCGGCTTTCTCTCCTGCCTTTAAATCGTGATAGGGGGCTAATGGGTAATCAAAGGGGATTAGTTTTTGTTGACTAACGGTTTGATGACGTTTTTGCGGTATTGGGTAAATACTTGGCTCTGTCCGTAAAAGTCTGTTAAGAAATGCTTTACTAAAGGGGGTAAAGACTTTATACATTTCTCGTTGCCCATTGAGAATGGTCATCGGTGGGAAAAATAAATTACTATCAAAGCCCTCGCATAAAGTATGAGGTAGCAGTTGCTCTTCTAACAGTGCATCACGCTGTCTTTCATTGAATTCGTATTGATTGTTATAAAATACTTTATCAATGGATTCTGTTTTACAGAGGGTTTTAATGTACTCAATAGTGTCTGTAAAGTCGTCACACTGTTGATAAATCAGTGGAATACCTAATTCAGCGAGATCATTTTGTAATAACTTGAGATGGTCGTAAATAAAGGCTGCTTGGCTAGCAGACATATGATGTTTTTGCCATTGTAAAGGGGTAGCAATAAAAAGAGCAATAACACTTGCTTGACTGTCTGAACAAGCTTCTGAGAGCGCATGATTGTCGATCGTGCGTAAGTCACTTCTAAACCAAACGAGGTGTTTTTTCATAAAGTAAGCTCAGTCTTATGGCTATAGCTATTTGAAAGGTGATAATAACATAACGCTAAACAGAAATACGAGGCAATCAGACTATGATCGGAGGTGGAAACTTGAGTACTTATTTTTTATAAGTACTCAAGTAAAGTGATTACAGCTAGGGTTGGGCAGCCGATATATCGAATATGTCGGTAGCACCGGTTTTTATATATTCCCCTCCATTTTCGTTGTCTGTATCAACGAGGAAGGCATCTTTATTTTTCCCTTGTGGTAATGGTTTTTCTTTAGACAGTAAACTAGGATCGGATACAATGGTGCAGTATCTTCCATCACAATAAGCAGTTACATCAGGCGGTAGTGCGGTGATACCAATACT
>CAYNAM010000124.1:0-7041 GCA_964395065.1 uncultured Ventosimonas sp. | reverse complement strand
TTCCAATTCCTTTTATGCTCGTAGTTGCTTCTGTATGGGCAGAAACAAAAACATCAAAAGATTCTTTAGATGATGTATTAAAATTAGATACCATTGTTGTAACAGCTAATCGCGAGGCACAACCGCGAGAAGAAACAAATGCTGCCGTTAGTGTTTTTACTCGTGAAGATATTGATCGTTTACAACCCTCTAGTGTTGCTGATTTACTCAATAGAGTACCCGGGGTACAGGTGACACAAACAGGGGGAAGAGGTTCTGTAACCAGCGTTTTTATTCGTGGAACAAAAACAGCTCAAAGCCTTGTTTTGATAGACGGTCAACGTGTTGGTTCAGCTTCTGCTGGAGGCGCTTCTTTACAATATTTATCAATGGAACAAATCGAGCGCGTTGAGGTTTTGCGTGGTTCTCGTTCCGCTATTTATGGTGCTGATGCTATAGGCGGTGTTATTCAAATATTTACTCGTCGTGCCAGTGGAAATGGTATTAATCCACGTCTTCGCATGGCTTTGGGAAACAGAGGAACTCAAGAGTACGGATTAGGTCTTTCGGGGGGATCTGACAAAACAAGGTTTAGTTTTAATGCAGCATTGAATGAAACGAATGGTATTGATAGGACTAGACGCTCTTTTCCAAGTGATAATGATCATGATGGGTATCGTAATAAGTCGTTTAGTTTTACTTTTAGTCATCAGTTAACGGATGATATTGAACTTGGCTTCAATGCATTGGATCAGCGAGGCAAGTCAGAATATGATAATCCTTATGGGCGTTATGACTCCTCAACCTATATGACTTATAGCACAACAAAACCTTATAACCTTTTTACTTTAAATAGCACTTCTGCCTATCTTAATTATCATATAAATGATGTGTGGACCTCCCGATTAGAGATAGGTCATGCTGAAGATAAACTAGAAAGTAAGGATAAGTTTTCAACAGAGTCCTCTGTTTATAACACCTATCGTGACTCTGCTACATGGTTGAATACGATAGATTTTAATGATAAAAATAAGGTGTTAATTGGTCTTGATTATTTAAATGACAAACTTCATGCCACTACTGATTATAATAGGACGAGCCGTTGGAATAGAGCGGGGTTTATTCAATATAATTTTAAAGGTGATTTGATTTTTACTGAAGTAGGCTTACGCCATGATAAAAATCAACAGTTTGGCAGTAAAAACACATGGAATGGAAGTGTTGGGTTCAATATCAACACAACTAATCAGCTAATTTTCTCTTATGCTGAAGGGTTTCGTGTCCCGACCTTTAATGATACTTATGCACCACTTGGCTGGGGAGCTAATCCAAACTTAAAGCCTGAGCGCTCTAAAAGTTATGAAATGCAATGGCGCAGCCAGGTAACAGATAAAACCTATGTTGAGGCATCGCTCTATCATACAGTGATACGTGATGCTATTGTGTACAGTGACATTGAAATGAGGAATATTGATAAAGCAAGAATTAATGGTTTTGAAGCTAGTTTACAACAGGAGTTATTCGATCAATTGTATGCTAATATTGCGTTAAGTATTATTGATCCTCGTGATGTCAAAACAGGGCATACATTACCTAATCAAGCACGAAGGACACTTAGTGTTGACCTTGATAAGCAATGGGGAGATTATACCGTTGGAGCAACATGGTCTTTAGTGAGTTCTAGCTATGGCGATGTGGCAAATAAAGTAAGCATCCCCGGTTATGGATTACTTGGTATCCGTAGTAGCTGGCAAGCAACACCTGAGTTAAAGTTTGACGCCAAAATTGATAATCTTTTAGACCGCTCTTATTACCGAGCCACCTATAACTTTAAGCCAGATCCTAACAATTGGACGATGCCAACTACACCTTATGGTTATAGGGAAGAGGGGATTACAGTGTTGGTAGGGTTAACATGGACACCAGATTTTTTTAATAAAAAGCGACCTTAAAGGCCGCTTATTTATTTTTTCTTCCATGTATTATTGATATTGATGTATTGACCTGTTGGCGTCTTTTCTTGTGCTTTTTGTCCAGCCATTTTCTCTACATCATTAAGCGTAATACCATTCTTTTTAGCTAGTGCTTGGTATTCTTTTTTTCTAGCTTCATTAATTAGTTGAGCAATTTCACTGGCATTGCCTTCGTTTTTTACAACACCAAGGTAGCCGTTGCTCATTTCTCCTACTAAACCGGCTGTTTTAGCTTGGCTTAATGAGCTCATCGCTTCATTCAAACTCATTGCAACTACAGGTAGTGAGAGGGTCGTCGCTAATAATGCGGTTGTTAATATTTTGCGTAAACTCATTATCAATCTCCTTAGAACAAACCACTTGAGCTATTGAAAATACCATCTAATTCTTTATCAACTTTAATATAAATGTCATGCTGAATTTTGACATTTAAGTTTATGTCAATTGGTTTGTCTGAGGGTTGAACTTTTACAGTAGGCGTACATCCACTTAATAAACCAGCTGTTAATAAAAAAGTAAACAGTCCTACTCTCATACAAGCCCCTTCATCATCATTTAAAAACACTTCTTTCATCATAATATGGTTGTCTATTTTTTGCTAGCCCCTTGTTGTAAACGTTTTTGTACTCGTTTTTGGATAACTTCACTCACGCGGTCAGTAAGCTGTAATGTTGTTATTAATGCTGGGATATTTTCTTGTAGGTTAATGTTAAGGTTAACAGCCTGTCCATCTTTTATGTCAGGATTTTTACCTCTTATTTGTAACCCTAAAATAGCATTTCCCTGATCATAAGAGATTTGGCTGCTTAAAACTGAATACTGAAAGTTTTCTAGAGCATCTGTTACAAGTTTCATGTTAGGGTTATTCTCCCCAACTGCTTTAATAGCGGGGGAGTTAAATTTTATATAGCCTGCTTTACGCGCAGCTAATTTTCCCTCTTTAATATCAATACCTGTTTTAGTAATAGTGATAGGAAGATAACCATCAATGTCACCTTCACCATTTAATCCTTCAGTGGGATAAGCCTTTAAAATATCTTTTAATTGTATATTTTTAATTTGCACATTGATCTCTTGTGGTAGTTTAGCTAAATCTAGCGTACCTGGTTTTAGCCAAACCTCCCCTGTAAACAGTGTTAGTTCTGCCTTGCTCCAATTTAACACGCCTTCTAAAGGTCTTTTAATTGATGCCTGATATTCACCATTAAATTGTAGGGGCCCCATATCAAAGCCTGGGTTTGCTTCTGTTAAGGCTAAATCGGGTAATGTTACGTTTAATCTGTTGTTATTTACATTGATTAAAGCTGTACCCGATAGATCTCTAAACTCAATTCGATCAAAAATTCCAGACAATCCGTTCATATTAATTTTTGATTCTAGCGATAACGGCTTATTATCAAAAGGAACAGTCAATACCATATTGCTGATAGAGGCTTTACCCGTTCCTATATCTAACAGCTCTGGCCAATCTTTTAATGTTTTTGCAAATATATTGGTATTTCTAAAAAATAAATCAGGGGTTTTTCCTTTTATAACCAAATTTTTTTTATAATCTGTTATTAAAGTAAGGTTGACTGAAAAATCAGCAGCATTAGAAAGCTTTGCAGCTAAAACAGTTTGCTTGGCGCTTGCATCTAATCGTCCGATCAAACTCCAACTTTGTTTTTTAAATAAGGCTTGTGTTAATGCTTTGGTTGTTAGAGTAATAGGCATACCTAACGACCATTGCACATTATTTTTATCTTGATAGTTTATAGTAGCCTTAGGTGTTTTAGTTAAAAGCTGTAGATTGTTGACAGTAATATCTTTATTAACTATTAGTTGCTGTACTTTCAGACTAGTATTAGATGAGAAGGTTAGGTTTGTTTTTTGAGGTGTGATGGTTGCCTCGAATGGCAGTAGTAGTTGGGCATTCTGTATACTATAATCAGACCAAAATAGCCTATTAGCGTTGGCCTGAAAGTTAGCTTCTGATAATGTTATGGTTCTATCTTTTCTATTAATAAGTATTTTTGAGTAGAGGGAAGTATTTAATTTGCCTTCTGTCGTTAGGCTAAGCTCAACAAGTCCATCGTCTACCATATCTAATGGTTGTAGTATTATATTCACAACATCTGGTTGCAAATCTTTGGGGATATTGGCCAATAGTTTAGGAGATAACTCTGTTAGAGTTAGATCAACGTTGAGTGTTTCTACTTGTGGTAGATAGTTATTGATTAGTACTTTTGTTTGCAATAGCCCTTGAACATAACCTAAACCAATAATTGGCCATCGATTTGGTAATGATGCATCAATGGTTATTTCTCCTTTTTCAGGTTTGAATGCTGTTACTCCATCTGGAAAGTAAAGCTGCCAATTTGCATCAATTTTGGCATCGTAAGGAATGTTAGTAAAAACCTCTTGCGTAGGAAGAAAATACTGCATGAAAGAAAATAGTTGTGATGTGTTTTGAATCTTGTAAAGATTAAAGTCTCCCTCCCAGTATTTTTGAGCCTCATCAAGTTGTGTGTTTAATGAAAGCAAAGGCTCTTTATTAAAATTAGCCTCTAATATTAACGCAAACTGTTTTGGTTTTTGATAAAGTGTTGCATTGATATCTAATACTTGTAAATTTTCACTTACCGTTGCAAGTAGGGTGATCGGTTTATCTGTCTGAGATGTTTGTAATAGTTCTATGCCACCTGAAATATTACAATTCCCTGAGGAGCAGGGGGTTGACAAGTTAAAGCTCTCAATTTTAATACGATGAGGTGCCCAGCTTAAGTTATCTAAAAGGCTTTTTAAGTTAATTTGGCTAGCTTTTTCTTCTTCTTTTGTAATATAATCGCTACGTTGTATTTTTACATCTAAGTGTTTTATTGTTAATGTAGAAAAAGAAAGCATCACGCTTTGGCCCGTAGCCGTTGTAAATGTGCCGTATCTAAGCTGTTGATCAATTGTTAACTTCTCAAATGTTATTCCTTTAATACCTATCTGTAAGTTCTGCCAATCAATTGTTAAACCTAAATCATGCTTTGCTTCTTGTATTTTAACCAAACCATAAACAACAAGTAGTATTAATAGTAGAAAAACTATTAATAGTATTCTAAGTAACTTGGTGAATGATTTCATCTTAATACTTACCTAATGGTGCGTTATATGTATTAAACAAATGATTTTGTATCAATACAACAATGAATATTAACAGTTTGTAAAATTATATTTTTAATACTAACTGATACATAACAATTATTATAGAGACTAAAAAATTAAAATAACTGTACAATAGTACACTGTAAATTTAAACACTCTGTAATAAGACTTAAAAGTTTGAATAATTGAGGATAATTAAAAACACATGGCCAATTGGCATGATATTGATCCAGAGGCAAAATTAGAAGCCTCTAAATACGAAAAACCTGTTCCTAGTCGTGTTTTGATTTTAAAACACCTTGAAGAACGTGGTGCGCCTGCAACGAAAGAACAATTAATGGCAGAATTTGAAATTCATGAAGACGAACAACAAGAAGCCATTAAGAGACGTTTAAGAGCGATGGAGCGCGATGGGCAAGTTATCTATACTCGGCGAGGGGCTTATGCACCTGTAAATAAGCTGGATTTAATTGGTGGAAAAGTTATTGGACACCGTGATGGTTTTGGTTTTTTAGCTCCTGATGATGGTGGTGATGATCTCTTCTTAAGCCCTGCTCAAATGCGCTTGGTTTTTGATGGGGATAGAGCTTTGGCACGCGTTACGGGGTATGATCGTAAAGGTAGAAGAGAAGGGGCGATTGTTGAAGTGACAGATCGCGTCCATACTACACTTGTTGGACGTTATTATAATGAAGCGGGACTTGGTCATGTTATTGCAGACAATCCTAAAATTCCACAAGAAATATTAGTTCCACCTTCAAAGCAAGGAAAGGCTAAGCATGGTCAATTTGTTGAAGTTACTATTGAGCAATGGCCTACCATATTTCGTCAGGCACAAGGAGTTATCACTGACATTATTGGTAATTATATGGCGCCTGGTATGGAAATTCAAATTGCATTACGTAGTTATGAAATTCCTCATGAATGGCCTAAAGCAATAGAAAAAGAAACTGTTAAAATCAAACCAGATGTTTCTGAAAAAGATAAAAGAAAGCGTGTCGATCTAAGGGCACTCCCATTCGTTACTATTGATGGTGAGGATGCTCGTGACTTTGATGATGCTGTATATGCTGAAATAACTAAATCAGGTTGGAAGCTTTATGTGGCTATTGCTGATGTGTCTCATTATGTACAGTTGGGTTCGGCCCTTGATAATGAGGCCGAAAAAAGAGGAACGTCAGTTTATTTCCCTGATCAAGTGATCCCGATGTTACCTGAGATCTTATCGAATGGCTTATGCTCCCTTAACCCTTTAGTGGACAGACTTGCTATGGTCTGTGAAATAGAGGTTAATAAACAAGGAGAAATGCTCGATTATACTTTTTATGAGGCTGTTATAAACTCTCATGCACGTCTAACTTATAACAAAGTAAGTAAACTTTTAGAAAGCCCCAATAGTACAGAAGCTAGACAGATGAGAAAAGAGATGCCACATATTACATCTCCTCTAAAACAACTGTATGCCTTATACAAAGCACTTCTAGCAGCACGTTTTAAGCGACATGCTATTGAGTTTGAAACGCAAGAAACACGAATTGTATTTGGTTCAGATCGCAAAATTAAGGAAATTGTCCCTACTGTTCGAAATGAGGCTCATCGGCTGATTGAAGAGTGTATGCTGTGTGCTAATGTTGCAGCGGCTTCTTTTTTAAAAGATAATCATATTGAAGGACTATTTCGTGTACACGATGGCCCATCAGATGAAAAACAACAAAAGTTACAGGCTTTCTTAAATAGCTTAGGCTTACAGCTTCATAAAGGTATTGATGAAGCAACACCAGAGGACTATGCAAATTTATTAGAAAAAATTAAAGATCGGCCTGACTTTAGTTTAATACAAACAGTTATGCTACGTTCGATGGGACAAGCACACTATACACCAGATAATGAAGGTCATTTTGGGCTTAATTATGAGGCTTATACACATTTCACGTCGCCTATTCGCCGTTACCCTGAT
>CAYNAM010000123.1:0-7130 GCA_964395065.1 uncultured Ventosimonas sp. | reverse complement strand
CAAAGTATTTTAATTATCATGGTTGTGTTTTCAGCTTTTACCGCCATTTACCTATTATACCGGTTAGTCATTGCGCCCCTTGTTATATTACAAGAAGGAATTACCCAACTTAGTTTAGGTAATCTTTCAAAACGTATTACACTCGCCAGAAAAGATGAGTTTGGTATTGTCTCCATCGGTTTTAATGAAATGGCAAAAAATCTAGAAGATCTCTACAATAATCTAGAACAAAAAGTCAGCGAAAAAACAGCCGAATTAGAAAAAAACAATCATGAATTATCATCCTTATATAGTATGAGCTCTTTTTTACATGAGTCTCATGCTGAAGAGGTAATGACAAGTGGTTTTTTAAAGCATATTATTAATATCAGCCAAGCCGATGCGGGTAGTATTAGACTGCTAGATAAAACCAATAGTCGTTTAAACTATATTGCTAGCCAAGGGCTACCTGACGAATTATTTACAACACCCGAGTGCAGTTCAATAAATGATTGCTTTTGCGGCGCAGTGGCTACCCAAGAAAACAATAACACTACTTCTATTAACTTATTAGCAAGCAGCTCAAATGCAGCCTATTGTATCAAGAAACTATTCGCGCACCTTATGGTTTTTCATATAAAACATAATAACAACATTGGTGTTATGACTTTATACTATAGAGATACGCATACTACATTACCTCACCAAACAACTCATTTGATTGAAATATTAACCGATCAATTAGCTGTAGCTCTAGAAAACCAGCAGCTCGTTTTAAGTGATAAACAGCTAGCAGTGATGGAGGAGCGAAATCTTATGGCTCAAGGATTACATGATAGCATTGCACAATCATTATCTTTCTTAAACCTACAAGTACAAATGTTACAGACTGCATTAGCCCATAATGAAACAAAACAAATAGAGCAAACCGTTAACTTCATACAACAGGGTATTCAAGAATGCTATGATGATGTACGAGAGCTTTTACTTAATTTCAGAGTACGCCTTGATAAAAAAGAAACTTTCAAAGATGTCGTACAAAAACTTTTAGACCGCTTTGAAGTACAAACAAAAATAAAAGTTAATATCAACCGCTCAGGCAGTGGTCCTTCATTAAATCAGGAACAACAACTGCAAGTTATTTTTATTCTACAAGAAGCACTGTCTATTATTCGACAGCACGCTCAATGTAGTGAGGTCAATCACAATATTATCTATGATGACTATTTCGCTATGTCTATTTCTGATAACGGTTGTGGCTTTGAAAAAGAAGAAATAGAAAAAAAGAAAACTCGCCATGTAGGGCTTTCCATTATGTCAGAGCGCGCAGCACAGATTTCAGCAACTATTGATATAAGCTCCAAGCTTAATTATGGAACCACCATTACGTTAACAATTCCCAAAGAACAACGAGGTGTCTTATGACAGTATCTAAAATTAAAATTTTACTGATTGATGATCACACCTTATTTCGTAGTGGTCTGCGTTTTTTATTAGAAACCCAAAATGACTTTGAAATTGTTGGAGAGGCATCCGACGGTTTAGAAGGTATCAAGTTGGCAGAATCAATTCATCCCGATGTTGTTTTACTTGATCTTGATATGCCAACCATGGGGGGACGAGAAGCCTTGCCACAACTACTTAGCACTCAACCAGAGCTTGCCGTACTCATCTTAACCGTATCAGAAAACACCAATGACCTAACAGAATGTATGCGAATTGGTGCTCGGGGCTATTTACTCAAAAACATTAATACCGACTTTTTATTAAACAGCATCCGTAAAGCAGTCGATGGCGATAGCGTACTCTCTCCCGAGATGACTACAAAGTTGGTCAACCAATTACGCACCCCTATAGAGCCTGAAAATCATGATGCTCTTTATGAAACACTCACCCCTAGAGAAAAAGAAACATTATCGTGGTTAACCAAAGGTGTTAGTAATAAAGAAATCGCTAGAGCACTAGATTTGACAGAAAGTACCGTCAAAGTGCACGTACAAAACTTATTACGTAAACTTAATCTCCATAGCCGTGTACAAGCTGCCGTCTACGCTATTGAGCATGGCTTAGATAGGGAGCAACTATGATTTACCACAAATATGGCAACTAGGGTTGCGTGCTAATTTAATAGGGTAAAATTCTGAATTATAAGCATCATAATTTAAAAGAGTCCCCACAGAAGTTGTACCTGATTCAACAATTAACTTTAATGTTTCGGCCGCTTGCATAGAGCCAATAATGCCTATCAATGGGGCAAAAACACCGGATGTTGCACAGGTTTCTTGTGCCATATCATCACCATCAAAAAGGCATGCGTAGCATGGTGAATCAGATCGACGAGGGTCAAACACACTCAACTGCCCATCAAAGCGAATAGCTGAACCAAAAATCAGTGGTGTCTTTGTGATGACAGATGCTTTATTGATTGCTTTACGGGTTACAAAGTTATCTGTACAGTCAACAATTACATGATGTAAACGCGATAACCCTATCAGATCATCTAATTCTACGCGCTGGATTAATGCATCAATCTTTACATCTGTATTTTGCAGCAAAATACGTTGAGCCATTACCTCTGCTTTAAACAACCCAACATCTTGCTCATTATAATGGGTTTGCCGTTGCAAATTAGAAGACTCTATTTTATCATGATCAACAATAGTTAAATGACCTACTCCTGAGGCTGCTAACAAAGGAATAACCGAACTTCCTAATCCACCACACCCCACAATTAAGACTTTACTATTAAGTATTTTCTGCTGCCCCTCTATGTCTAACTGAGGCAATAAAATATGGCGGCTATACCGTAATAATTGCTGATCATTCATAACACAACTCTCTTACTTATTATTTTTATAATTTACTTAAAACAAACAAAAATAGCTACTTTTAATAAGGCTACCCCTTAACTAAACCAAAATAACTAGTCATCACATAAACCTAATGGCCGAAGCTAACTGCGCTTATGACCAATTGGAAATAAAGTCTTAATCACTTAATGTGTATAAAGTAAATTTTAATCTCTGGTGAACTAAGATGATAAGAGAACGTTATAAGCCTTATGTAGTCCTTACCTCAAGTACCGTAGCATTTACTGTCTGCTTTATGATTTGGATGATGTTCGCTGTTATCGGTGTCCCACTCCAAAAACAACTTAATCTAACAGAAACTCAATTCGGTATTTTAACAGCACTTCCTGTTTTATCCGGCTCTCTTATACGTGTTCCCCTAGGTATATGGACAGATCGTTTTGGTGGAAGAATCGTTTTTTTCATCTTAATGATGAGCTGCGTAATCCCTATTTTTTTACTGCAATATGCAACTGCCTATTGGCAACTGCTAATCATAGGTTTATTTGTTGGTTTAGCGGGAGGCTCATTTTCCGTAGGAACGCCTTATGTTGCCAGATGGTTTACAAGCAAACGTCAAGGTCTTGCTATGGGGATTTTTGGGGCGGGTAATGCAGGAGCAGCTGTTAATAAGCTAATTGCCCCTACCATTGTAGCTTTTTGGGGCTGGCAAATGGTGGCCAATGTTTATGCAGTTGTTATGCTGGTTACTGCAGTATTATTTTTTACATTTAGCTACAGCAAACCCGAACATATCGTTCCCTCTACTATCACGCTAAAACAGCAATTAGCTATGATGAAAAACCCTGCCGTTTTGCGATATTGCCAATACTACTCCGTAGTTTTTGGCGGGTATGTCGGTTTATCACTATGGATGGTTCATTACTATGTCGCCGAATATGGTTTTAGCTTAACCACTGCCGCATTTTTAGCGGCTTGTTTCTCTCTACCGGGTGGTGTTTTAAGAGCTTTTGGTGGTTGGTTATCTGATAAATACGGCGCCTATAAAATCACATGGTCCGTTATGTGGGTGTGTTTAGTTGTGTTTTTTATTCTCTCCTATCCTCAAACAAAAATGCTTATTACCACAGTCACACCAGATTCTCCATTAAGCCTAAACATTGGTATTAATGCATTTTGGTTCACTGTATTACTATTTTTTGCGGGTATTGCCATGGCGATTGGTAAAGCCTCTGTCTTTAAATTTATCTCTGATGAGTTCCCTGAAAATATCGGTACTGTATCTGGCGTTGTCGGGTTAGCAGGCGGACTAGGGGGATTTTTACTCCCTATTATGTTTGGAGCCCTAGTTGATATAACAGGTGTTCGCTCTACCTCTTTTATGCTGCTCTTCGGGGCAGTGGTAGTCAGTTTAATTTGGATGCATTTTTCATTTAAAGCAATGCAAATCGAAAACATAAAAAAAGCTCAAAAGTTAGCTAGCAAATAGGAAATATAAAATGTCTAAACTACTTAAAGAATGGACACCTGAGGATCCAAAATTTTGGAAAGAACAAGGTCGCTCCATTGCCAGAAGAAATCTATGGATTTCTATACCTGGATTATTTTTAGCCTTCGTTGTTTGGCAATTATGGAGTGTTGTTGTCGTTTACTTGCCTCGAGTGGGTTTTAACTACACACCTAATGAATTAATGTGGTTAACTGCCCTGCCTGCATTATCTGGCGCGACCTTACGTATTTTCTACTCATTCATGGTACCTATCTTTGGTGGTAGACGCTGGACAGCCATTTCAACAGCCACCCTATTAATCCCCACAATTGGACTAGGTATTTGTATTCAAGACCCAACCACCAGTTTTACTACGATGGCTATTTTAGCCTTGCTTTGTGGTTTTGGGGGTGCAAACTTTAGCTCATCCATGGCTAACATTGGTTACTTCTTTCCAAAAGCAGAAAAAGGTGGCGCTACAGGGTTAAATGCAGGGTTGGGTAACCTCGGCGTATCAGCCGTACAATTCGTTGTTCCGCTTGTCGTCGGGGTTGGTATTTTTGGTGCTATGGGTGGTTTACCTCAATCATGGGCTCATGACAACCAAACCACTTCACTATGGTTACAAAATGCGGGGTATATTTGGGTTCCTTTTATTGTATTAGTGGTAGTTTTGGCATGGTTTGGTATGAATGACATTGCCTCAGCTAAAGCATCGCTGTCAGATCAATTTACTATTTTCAAGCGCAAACACAATTGGATTATGTGTTGGCTTTATGTGGGTACATTCGGTTCATTTATTGGTTTTTCTGCCGCATTACCATTATTAATTAAACATGAGTTTCCCGCCGTCAACCCTCTCACTTACGCATTTATAGGTCCATTATTAGGCTCTATATTTCGTGTACTAGGCGGTATGCTTTCAGACAAAATCGGTGGAGCAAGAGTTACACAATGGAGTTTTATAGCCATGATTCTGTGTGTATTCTCTATTCTTTATTTCCTACCAGAAAAAGGGCAAGGCGGTAACTTTGCAGGTTTCTTAATTAGTTTCTTAGTACTTTTTGTTTTTGTTGGTCTTGGTAACGGTTCTACTTTTGCGCAAGTTCCCAATATTTTTATTCAATTCCACAAACGTTTAGCCAAAGGCAAAGATGAACAGGCACAAAAACAAGCAACCCTAAACGCAAACAAAGAATCGGGGGCAGTACTAGGCTTTATTGGTGCCATTGGAGGGTATGGAGGTTTTATTGTTCCTAGAATTAATGGGATATCGATTGACCTAACAGGTTCTATTACCTTGGCGTTTTGTTACTTTATCGCTTTCTACGTTACCTGCGTATTAATCAATTGGTGGTTTTATGCTCGTAAAAACGCAGAAGCGCCATGTTAATAAAAAAGCAAAATAGATTAAAAAAAATCCGTGATTAGGAGATATTATGAGCCATTTACTTGATCGTTTAAATTTCTTTGGGAAGGTAAAAAGTACCTTCGCCGATGGACATGGCGCTGTTGTTAAAGAAGACAGAAAATGGGAAGATGCTTATCGCCAACGTTGGCAACAAGATAAAATTGTTCGCTCAACCCATGGTGTTAACTGTACGGGTTCTTGTAGTTGGAAAATTTATGTAAAAAATGGACTTATTACATGGGAAACCCAACAAACAGATTATCCACGTACTCGTCCTGACCTACCCAACCATGAGCCTCGTGGTTGCCCGCGTGGTGCTTCTTATAGTTGGTATGTTTACTCTGCACAGAGGGTTAAATACCCTATGCTACGTGGGCAAATGGCTAAACTATGGCGCGAAGCTAGAAAAACGAAAGACCCTATTGTAGCTTGGGAATACATTAGCCAAACCCCAGAAATTGCAAAATCTTATAAATCACGCCGTGGCCTTGGTGGTTTTGTTCGTTCAACATGGGATGAAGTAAACGAAATCATCGCAGCGGCTAATAACTTTACAGTTAAAAAGTTTGGTCCTGACCGTGTTATTGGCTTCTCCCCTATTCCAGCCATGTCCATGATCAGTTATGCATCAGGTTCACGTTACCTTTCACTGATTGGTGGCGTACCTCTTTCTTTCTACGACTGGTATTGTGATTTACCACCTGCCAGCCCTCAAGTCTGGGGGGAACAAACAGACGTAGCTGAATCAGCGGATTGGTATAACTCTACCTACTTAATGGTTTGGGGGTCAAACGTTCCAATGACTCGTACCCCTGATGCCCACTTCTACACAGAAGTTCGTTATAAAGGGACTAAAACCGTTGCTGTTTCTTCTGACTTTGGTGAAATGGCTAAATTTGGTGATATTTGGTTAGCACCTAAACAAGGAACAGATGCGGCTCTTGCCATGGCAATGGGGCATGTTATTTTCAAAGAGTTCCATTTAGATAACCCTTCACAATATTTCACTGACTACTGCCGCCAATACACCGATATGCCCATGTTGGTTATGTTAAAGGAAAAAGATGGCAAATATATTCCTGATTATTTCTTACGTGCTAGCCACCTAGCCAATAATCTTAATGAAGAAAATAATCCTGACTGGAAAACATTGGTTATTGATGAAACAACCGGCAATATCGTAGCGCCTAAAGGTTCTATTGGTTTCCGCTGGGGGCAAGCAGGCAAGTGGAACTTACTTGAGCAAGATGGTAAAGACCAAGCGATTAAAGCACAACTTTCTTTACTCAATAAGCACGACCAAGAAACACCCGTTGCTTTTAGCTACTTTGCTGGCGATCAACACAGCGAAGAAGTCACTAGAAACGTTCCTACTAAAAACATTACTTTAGCCGATGGCAGTCAAGCGATTGTAGCCACTGTATTTGACTTAATGGCCGCT
>CAYNAM010000122.1:0-7213 GCA_964395065.1 uncultured Ventosimonas sp. | reverse complement strand
CTGCCAAGCCCATGCCATAGATTTTGCTACAGCCCCCCTATTGTATAGGCAGGCCGCTTAATTGGAAAGGGGAAAGTAATTAGTTATTTAGAGAGTGCAGGTAGAGTAGGAGAACTTAAAGATATTAATTGATAAAATAATACTAAGGTATTATTAAAACATTAACAATTATCTTATGAAACGAAGTAGTATAAGACTAATGGCTAATCAAAAAATATAATGGGATTTGTGTTTATGGCAAAAGAACTAAAAGAGATCATTAAGGATATAAAGGTTAATCAAACATGGTTAAAAAGCCTTAAACACTTTGTTCCTCTTTTTATAGCTGAGGCAAAAGATAATAAGCCTTGGGATAAGTGGGAAGAAAAAACATTTGAAGAGTTTTTTGTAAAAGGCAATAATCAATGTATATCCTCACTACGCCAAGGTTATTTTGATAGTAGTGAGCAAAAAAAAATAAAAGAAAAATGGCAAGAACTCGCACCTTTACTAAAACAACTTGCTGATAATCAAGAAACACCAAACTTTGAATTATATGAAGAAATAAGAAAATTAATTTTAACCTGTACCAAGAACAATAAGCGCGCAGCGATTAGGCGTTTAATCACATCCCTGCAACCGAAGCTATTGAGTACTATTCTTTCTAATGATTATGTTTATGAAGGTTTTGTTTACATTAATGCTAATGTTGTTAATGGGGAGTTTTTAAAATATACCTCGGGTGATAATAAAACGGATAATTGGTTTAAGAATAGCCATGAGTTGCTTAAATTTTATCAAGATAATCTTCCTGAGCAAGAGCCATTAGACATCGTCACACTACCTTGGCAAACCAGAGAGCTATTTAGCAAGAAAGATTCAAAAGAAAGTGTGGAGGATGATAAAAATGATAGCTCAGGAAATGATTTTATCAGCCAAACGATCAAGATATTAAAATATAAACATCAGATTATTTTACAAGGTCCACCAGGAACAGGTAAAACTCACAGTGCAAAAGAAATCGCTAAACGGTTGACAGGTGAAGAGCACTTTAAAGAGCAATGTAAAATAATCCAATTTCACCCTGCCTATAGTTATGAAGATTTTGTGCGCGGTATTGTTGCAGATACCGAGGATGGCCAAGTAACTTACAGTGTTCAAAATAAATTATTGGCTAATTTTGCTGAAGAGGCACATCAGAACTATATTGATAGTCAAAAAGAAATACAGCAAATTTCTCAAGAACAGCGCTTGAATGCTCAGTTTAATGATTTTGTTGAGAGTCTACTTTTACAGTTACAAGAAGAAGATAACAAACCACTGCAGCTCACAGAAAATGTTTATATTTTAGATGTGGAAGAAGATGCTATTCGTTACGGGGGAGTTAATTGGACACAACACCCTCAAGGTAGGCGAATGAAGTTTTATGATATCAAGCAGACATATTTAGATGGAAATCAAACACGTCAAGATATTATTCATAATGAGCATCTTCATGGTCTTGCCAGAAGACATGCTACCTACACCGAGGCCATACTTAATAAATTTAAAGCGTTTATTCAACAAAATGCAGCTAAATACCCTGCAATATTCAATAACAACACTAAAGTTGAGCGTAAAAACTATGTGCTGATTATTGATGAAATAAACCGCGCTAATCTTCCGGCTGTATTAGGGGAGCTTATTTATGCGCTAGAGTATCGAAATCAGCCTGTAGACAGCATGTATGCCATTGATGAAAATACAACTCTAACACTTCCTGAAAACCTCTATATCATTGGAACTATGAATACGGCAGACCGAAGCATTGGTTCTATTGATTATGCGATTCGTCGTCGTTTTGCCTTTATTAATATACTTCCGCAAGTACTAAGTGAGAACTTTCAGACAGATTTATTTAAAAAAGTGTCATCACTGTTTATTGATAATCTTGATGAGTATACCCAAGATGATATTTTAGGGCTAAAACGATCATCCCATCTTTCAGAAGAGTTTGAACCAGAAGATGTATGGCTAGGCCATAGTTATTTTATGATTCAAGAAATTGAAGACATTACAAACCGCCTTAATTATGAAATTAAGCCAATACTTAAAGAGTATGTGAAAGACGGTATTTTAAAAGAAACAGCCTTAGCTATAATCAACAGTTTATGATTATATTTAAAGAGCACGATGGCTATGCTAAAGACACTGGGCTTATCGAGCTCAGCACAGAACTACACCAAGAATTAATAGCGTGTGGTCATGATAAATTTATTTTTAAGAACAATACGCCGTGTTATCGTTTTCAAGCACTTTCAAATACTGAGGAACTCTCATTTCAAACCAACTTTTTTATTGGTGTTGATTGGTTAATAGAAAGTAAACTGGCTCTTTATGTGAAGCCAAAACTTAATCAAGGTACGCGTGAGGTAGACTTTTTAAAAATCCTTTTTGAGGCGTTAGAAGATGCTAATAACATAGGACATATGGATAAGCTTGTTACCGTTTATTTTGATAAGCCTACCGTTAAAATTACGCAGCAACAAGATCTATTAACGCCTTTTCTTATTGTGCAGTTTTTACAAATACTTAAATCTATTGTTAAAAAAGGACTAAAAAAATCCTACTATCCTGTTGTTGATAACTTAAATTCAAAAATAAAAGGGCGCGTACTTGTTAACCGAACAATTAAAGAGAATATCATTAAACATAAAATCACCCAGAATTTATGCCAATATAATGAGTTTGGTGTGAATAATGAAGAGAATAAGCTTTTAAAAAAAGTATATTCTTTTTGTTGTCATGTGTGGCCTAGTTACGAACAAACAATGACTAAAATGGGCTATCTTACACAAGTACAAGACACGATTAATTTTATTGCACCTGCTTTTGAGAAAGTATCAAATGATATGAATATTAAAGCGCTGAAAACTTTCAAAGCTAATCCTGTTTATAGGGAATACAATCAGGCAATAAAAATAGCCAAGGTATTGCTCAAAAAAGGCGCTTATAACATATCTGAGCAGCAAAGCAATAAAATAGATACTTATCCTTTTTGGATAGATATGAGTAAGCTCTTTGAGCTTTATATTCACAGTAAATTAAGAAAGGCTTTACCTAAAGCAAAAATATATTTTCAGCCAAAAATAGATTATTACATCCCCGATTACCTACTTGATGCTGTTGATAACGAGGGTGAGCCCATTAAAATGGTGATTGATGCCAAATATACGACGAAGTATAAAGATGAAAAAGCCCGTCAAAGTGATATTAGGCAACTTTGTGGATATGCCAGACAATCAGGGGTGCATGAAATGCTGGCGGTGGAGCATACAGAAATAATTGATTGCTTGATTATATACGCTGATCAAGAAGCTGAGGAGGATCTTAGCCTTGAAAGGATTAAGCAGGCAACACCAGAAAAAGCGTACATTAACTTTTATAAAATGGGCATTAAGTTACCTGAGATTTATCGATAAACTTATTGATTGTTTATAGTTTCAATTTTTAAGCCTATCAAAAACTGCTGGGCTATCCTTTCTTCAAACTGTTTAATAACTTGCTGCTCACTGCTGGCGGTGAGTTCTTGTTCGTCAAAAAAATGGTCTATTGTTTCGATTTCTTCGTGAGCTATTGGGTTTTTTAAAGGTTCTGGGGGAAAGGCGGGGGTTAAGGTGTAAAAGTCGGTGCAAAAGACGATACCTTTAAAAAGCTTTTCACTTTGGTATATTTCAAGCCTAAAGGTGAAGTTTTCTTCTGGACAGTTGATTTCATAGCGGTAGGTATTAATCAATTG
This sequence comes from uncultured Ventosimonas sp., assembly GCA_964395065.1. GTDB lineage: Bacteria > Pseudomonadota > Gammaproteobacteria > Pseudomonadales > Pseudomonadaceae > Entomomonas. The sequence goes on along the minus strand of CAYNAM010000122.1, from coordinate 3,456 downwards.
ATAGCGTTTTAGTGTGTTCATGGTTTAATAGCCTGATAGGTTGTTTGGGGTTGTTTTATTTAAGCCACTTAATTTGGGGGGACGTAACAAGGATTGCCTTATTAAAACCTAGCCTTATCCGATTAGTGTAAGTGATTAGTCTGCAAAAAGTAGTGTTGTTCTTGCTCAAAGGGTGTTAAAAATAGTTATTATAGTATGGATTTTATGTGGTTTGATATAAGCAGGCAAGATCGTTGGGTTGGTGATGTTATTTATTATGGCTTAAACCATAAGTTTTTTTCTTGTCCTGTGGTAGATTGTAGTTGTGTAATATCTAAGTTGTTTATCTTTATTGCACTTTTATAAAAATATTAAGATGTTTTTTTTATTGTGTTGAGTTACTCGATAACCTTCATAACAATTAATTTCAATGAAGGAAAAATAATATGTTAAACCAAGCTAAAACAAAATATCCTATTGTGTTAGTTCATGGGCTTTTTGGTTTTGATAAAATTGTAGGGTATCCCTATTTTTTTAATATTACTAAGCGTTTAGAAAAAAAGGGTGCGGTTGTTTTTAGCCCTGCTATTTCTGCAACGAACTCGACCGAGGAGCGGGGCGAGCAGTTACTTGTGGAGATTAATAAAATTTTAAACGAAACAGGGGCTGAGAAAGTTAATCTTATTGGGCACAGCCAAGGTTCTCCAACCTGTCGTTATGTGGCGGCGCTTTATCCTGAGTTGGTGGCGTCTGTTACTTCTGTGAACGGTGTTAACTTTGGTTGTGAGATTGCTGATTTGGTGCTTGAGGCGTTGGATGATAAGACGGTATCAGTAGCAACAAATTTAGTGGTCACGACGTTTATGTCGTTATTGTCTTTGTTAAGTAATAGGCCTTGTTTGCCGCAGGATTTTACCGCCGCATTAAATAGTTTGTCGTTTAAAGGAACTGAGGCGTTTAATAAAAAGTATCCTCAGGGGTTACCAACTCAATGGGGGGGAGAGGGTAAAGAACTAGAGTCTAACGGTGTTTACTATTATTCATGGAGTGGTATTATTAAGAAAAACTTGATCTATGAAGGATTTAATAATGTAGACCCCTCTCATACGCTCTTGGTTATCTTGGGTGGTCTTTTTAAGAAAGAACAGGATCAAAATGATGGCCTCGTTGGGCGTTTTAGTTCGCATTTAGGTAAGGTGATCTGTTCGGATTATCAAATGGATCATTTAGATGCCATTAATCAAGTAGCAGGTATTCGTCCGCTCGGTGTTGATCCTGCTAATTTATATGTTGAACATGCTATTCGCTTAAAATCTATAGGTTTATAAGTGTAATTATGGCTGCTTAAGCATATCTCTCGATTATTTTTCCCCTTTTATTTTGTTATGGTTAAAAGTGTCGAAGATTATTTGATCTTTTGCGCTGTAATATGCGTTTTTGTCATTGATAAATGTTATCCACAAAATCTGTGGATAACTTTGTTGATAACAGTTTAAAAATTCACGCAAGGCACGAGAATAACTATCTTATAGACAGATTGTTTATTTTTTAAATTGTTTTAAAGTTGTTTTAAATCAATTGGTTATAATTTTTGAAATAAAATTAAATAAAGTTGACACCGCTAGCCCTGTTTTTTCAGGCGATGTTAATAAGTCAAGTTGTTTACTGTGTTTTTTTTATTTTTTTAGGCTTGCTTTTGGGGTGATATCGTGTCTTTATGGTAAAGCAAATAGGATAAAAAATGGCTGCATTAGTTGAGTTATTTCTAATACAGCCATGTTGATTTTATGGCTAATGCTGTTGGGCGTTGGGTTGGTCAAAGATTTGTTTAAACAGGGGAACGAGTTGTTTGTTACCGTATTCGGAGAGGTGGTTATCGTCAAAGTAGAAAGGTTTGCCCTCTTGTGATACTCGGCATTTTCCATTTGGGCAGAGGTAGGGAACAGGGTCAAGTAGGACTGCGCCACATTGTTTTTGTGCTTTTTCCATGGTCTCAATGATAAAGTGATTGAGTTGTTGGTAGCTTTCTAAAGTTGTTCCCTCAACCGTAATGGGTTGAGCAAAGAATGACTCTCTCAGAAGTTTTTCTGGTACATTAAAATTGGCTTCAGGAATCGGTTTAAGGATGTAAACAGGGTGTTTACGACTGATTCGGCAGATGGTTTTTATGTAGTGGGTTTGGAACTCTTGAAGAAGTTCTTTGGTAGGTCGTTGGTATGGCGTTGTGAAGTAGACAATAGGCGCCATTTTGTCATTACCTAAGTTGTTGTAGAGTCTGTTGATCATGAGTACTGGGGTGTTTTCGTATGCTGTATCAAGTAATGCGAGTTTTTCTTTAATCAGTATTTGGCAGCCTACGCGGCGACCAATGGTGAATTTGATGTCTTCTATAATTGGGCAGCCCATATACGCCCAGAGAATACTCGCGCCTTTATCATTGGCTTGGAGCATGGCTGAGAAGGTGACGTTAGCATGGCTATCGCCAAAGACGATGATAGAGGCTCTTCCTTCTCCTGCTTTACATTCGGGGTATGTGCTAAGCGTTTGAGTTTGTAAGCATTTATCGTAGGGATTTCTTGCATCTGAGATGTTGATAATGTCTCTTATGTATGAGGGGATAATAGCAATATCTCGGGTACCATGTTTTTTTACAATTGAGGCTAAGCTAGCCGCTAGTCCTGTAATTAGTGCAATAATGAGTAGGTATTTTACGCATTCAATCCAGTGGTTGTATTTGAGTTTAACGCGTGTTTCGATGAGTTGGTAAGAGAGTGCCCCCAGTATTATAGAGACTATGATCCCACCCATTATGTAGTAAGGATTTGTGAGTAAGCCCGCGGTAAGTAGTAATACAACCACAGGCCAATGCCATAGATAAACGGAGTAGGATATTTTTCCCAGCCATTGGAAAGCTGGGTTACTGGTAATGAAGTTTTCTTGATTGGCGCTAATAATAAGCATTGCACCAATAACGGGGAATATTGCCCAGTAACCAGGCCATTGTAGGTCGTCATTGAGTAAAACAAGGCAGAGTATTAGAGTGATGAGCCCTGTGTAGAAAAATAGGCGGCGGCTATTTTGGCTAAGTGATAAAGGGAACAGAAATACCAGACCACCGGCTAACATTTCCCACGCTCTGGTTGGGAGTAGATAAAAGGCGCTGGTGGCATCGATGGGAGTGTAGATAACCGATAAGCCAAAGGAGGTCAATGCACAAGTAATTAAGATACTTTTGGTGTGTGTGTGTGTTAAGAAGCGGTTTAGTAGTAAAAGAATGGCAGGGTAAATAATGTAAAATTGCCATTCAACCGACAGTGACCACGTATGGAGCAGCCAGTTATCTTGTGCGGGTAAAGCAAAGTAGTCGCCTTCTTGGCTAAATGTGATGTTGGATGTGAATTGTATAGCGCTTTTTATGCCGCGCATGGTTTCTCGGTATTCGTGAGTGAGGAACAAGAACAACCAGCAGACGATTAA
>CAYNAM010000121.1:0-7288 GCA_964395065.1 uncultured Ventosimonas sp. | reverse complement strand
CCCGAGCCAATTTTTCCACACTAAACGAACAGTAATTGCCATAACCACACAAATAAAGATAGGTTTAATCAGCTTTGATCCTCCTTTAATAGCGCTATTAGCCCCTAAGTACGAGCCTATCATTAAAGCACACCCCATACAAAGCCCTAAAGCCCAAGCTACCTGTCCATAAATGATAAATACAACCAATGCTACGCCATTACTCACAAAGTTCATGGTACGCGCTACACCACTAGCTCTTAATAAATCAACGGGATACATTACTAATGTACTGATCATCCAAAAAGCACCTGTCCCTGGACCAACTAAACCATCATAAACACCTAATGTAAGTCCTTGAGGCCACTGCCTTCTCTGATTAATAACCACATGATCTGGCATTTTTTTATTGGGTGTTTTAGAAAACAAAAAATAAATACCACACGCAAACACGATCACAGGTAAAAATTTTTCTAAAAAACTTGCTGATAAAAAATGGGCTATAACTGCACCAATCGCAGCCCCAATCCCCGTAGCTAATAAATTGGGCCACCATAATGAAGGAGAAAAGAGTTTTTGACGAATATAGGCAAAACTAGCGGTTGCTGAACCAAAAGTCGCACTGAGTTTATTCGTACCTAAAACCATATGAGGAGGAACCCCAGCAGTTAATAATGCAGGCACAGTAATTAAACCGCCACCACCAGCAATTGAGTCAATAAAGCCGGCTAAAAAAGCAACCACAGAAAGAATCAATAACAGCTCAGGTGTTAATGAAAAAGTGTCCAAAAGAGCCTCGTTTTAATTAAAAAGAAAATAATTGACTTAACTGCATTGCCAACAAAGGATTCCCTTGTATTTTTAACTTACCGCTCATCAGTGCTGTCATCGCATTGAGTTCTTTATTTAACATAGCCTTAAAATCCTCCTTAGCCACAGTCAGAGTGACATCTGCACGATCATCAACACCTTCACTGATATCACAAGCACCATCTTTAACATGCAGTGTATAATTTTGATAATCTTCAATCATAAATTGAAAAACTAAATCTTTTCCTTGCGCAGCCTCTGCATTAAATTTTGACTTTAAATGCTCAATCATTTCATTTGCACTCATGCAACAACTTCCTCTACTGATTACGGACAAATAAATTGGGTGATTAGTTTACATCAGATAATAAATTTTTCATTAAATTATCGTGTAAATGACAGAATTCTTTTGCTAAAAACGTTACAATACTCCCCTAATCTAAGTCTACTTTTACTAACGTTGGGGAACATACTGTGGTTTTTTTACTAGAATATGCTAGTTTTCTTTTAAAAACGATTACTTTGGTCGTAGCCATTATTGCCGTATTAATTTTTATTGCTAGCCTAAAAAGCCGTAAAAACGAAGCTCAAAAGGGCCATTTAAATATACAGGCAGTGAATGAGCATTTTGAAAAACTACACGACCAATTAGAGGAAGCCGTTTTAGATAAAGACACTTTAAAAAAACTAAAAAAACAAAGAGCAAAAGACGAAAAGGCCAATAAACATAATACGGACGAATCAAAACAACGTGTTTTTGTATTAGACTTTATTGGAGATATCAAAGCCTCAGCGGTTGAAAATCTTCGTCAAGAGATTTCCGCCATTCTAACCATTGCCACACCCAATGATGAAGTAGTTTTACGCCTCGAAAGCCCCGGCGGGATGGTTCATGGTTATGGTCTTGCAGCCTCACAGTTATCAAGAATTCGCGAAGCCAACATTCCGCTAACTATTTGCGTAGATAAAGTAGCCGCAAGTGGCGGCTATATGATGGCATGTATTGGCAATCGTATCCACGCTGCACCTTTTGCTATCTTAGGTTCTATTGGTGTGGTTGCTCAAATCCCCAATGCTCATCGCCTACTAAAAAAACATGATATTGATTATGAAGTACTCACAGCAGGTGAATATAAACGCACGATGACAGTATTTGGTGAAAATACTGACAAAGGTCGTGAAAAATTCAAAGAAGACTTAGAAGTTACTCACAAGCTTTTTAAAACCTTTGTTTCTGACAATCGCCCTCAATTAGCCATTGATGAAATTGCCACAGGTGAAACATGGCTTGGAACAGACGCGTTAGAGAAAAAGCTGGTAGATAGCATTATTACCAGTGATCAATACTTAATGAATAGAGCTAAAAAAGCCAATATTTATACCGTTCATTACGTGATTAAAAAAGGCCTACAAGAAAAAATTGGATTAGGTGCTGCCGCAACAGTAGAGCATGTATTAACTAAAGCATCAGACAATCTAAACCAACTCCGTTTTTGGCGGTAATCAAAATCTCACAGGGCGCATAAGCGCCCTTTTTTAAACCATAAATTGATTAAAATACTTAGCAATTTCCTTTGCTGCCATCTCACTCTCCAAATGTAAATGGTGCGATCCTTCAACATGATTAACTTGACAATTAGAAAGCGTTGTTAACCGATTCATAAATGAGGGATTTAATGCTAATAGCCCTTGGTTAGCCACAATCAAATTAATTGGCCGTGTACACTGCTCAGCGTATGACCATGCAGCATCTTCAGTTAATGGGCAAGGTGATGGAATCATTAACTGACTATCAGAGCGCCAAGAATATCCCCTTTCAACCTTTTCTGCACCTCTTTCCATCAGCAAACGTGCTGCCTCATAACTCAATGGAATAAAACCATTCTGACGGCGCTTAATCATTTCATCAATTGAAGAATAAACAACCTTTTGCTGTGGTTTATATAATGATTTAGCAAGTCCTAACATCGCTTGCTGTAATTGCATCGGAAACTCTTTAGGTTGTTTCGGTATAGCAATAAGCCCATCAATCAACATCAAACGCTCAACTTGCTGAGGGCAAATAGCGGCAACCATCACTGAAAGTATTGCACCCAATGAATGACCTAATAATGAATACTGCTGCCAGCCTAGCGCTTGAGTAACAGCAACCACACTCAAAGCAGCTTCCCACAATTGGTAACCCGTACCTGCTGGCTTATGCTCTGATAAGCCATGGCCTATTAAATCCAATGCAATAACATGCATGCCTTCAAGCTGAGGTGCTAAAAGGGTAAAACTCATCGCATTGTCTAACCAACCATGCAAAGCAAGAACAGGCTTACCTCGAGCATCACCATACTCAAGGGCTGCTAACTGAATATTAGGTAATTGGATAGTAATTTCTTTAGGTTGTAACGTTTTTATACAAACCTCCTTAAGGAAGTACTGATTGGTTTAATTATTATCACTGATTTTACTAGCCTCTACTAGCCTTAACTTGTTATCATACTTTTCTATTTAATTTATTAATTTTCTTGTTCGCTATGCCCTTTACATTAACCGAGCCTTTCCAGACAATAGAAGAAATTAAAAAAAGTCGCTTTCTAATCAATATCGCACCTGTTAATAACACAGAGCAAGCCACTGATTTCATTAATACCGTTAGTGACATGAGCGCAACACACAATTGCTGGGCATGGAAAATAGGCCAAAACTACCGATTTAATGATGATGGCGAACCATCAGGAACAGCAGGCCGCCCCATGCTCGCAGCAATAGAAGGCCAACAATGTGACTTTATTGTCGCCGTTGTTACCCGATGGTTTGGCGGGATTAAACTAGGTACTGGCGGACTAGCTCGAGCTTATGGAGGTAGCGTCGCTCGAAGCTTACAACAAGCTAATTTAATTGAGTTAATTGCGCGTACACATTGCCAGTTTCATTGTTACTACAATGAATGGCCATTGCTTGAAAATCGTCTTCACACACTTAATGCCATTATTGAACAACAAACCTTTGATGCCGAAGGCACACAACTTCATATAGCCATTCCCTCCCCACAAACTCCAACACTGCAACAATGGCTAAACGATGTAACCAAAGGACGTGTACAAGCCAAAATCATCGAAGAATAAAAACTATAACTAATCAACGATTAATGGTATACAATCCTGTTTTTCTTAGTACAATAGATTCACTTTATACAACTAACTGATTATTTGACTATGATGACACGTGCTCTATCACTCTCTGTTTTCTTAATTTCTCTCGCTGTATTATTACCTGCTCATGCAGCACAAGACCAAACTAAAAATCAACAGAGCAAAACGGAAGAAACAACACAACAAAAATCAAATGAATCTGAACCTGAGCCTCAAGAAATCATGACAGCGCCTTTCGTCACAAATGCTTCAATAACAGGCGATTATTATTTTGCTCATGAAAATTTTATTCGTGATGTTTATGTGACAACCCCAATTAATGGTAAGTTTTATTTTAGAGTTTTTGTTGCCCAGACCCCAATTAAGAATGGCATGACTATCCAATATTATAACGATGTCGATGGGGTTGCCTCATTTACAAGCAAAGGCATGGGCGTCTACCATAGCCCCTTTAAAAACTGTAATTTATACTTCTTTTTTAAACCACCAAGACTCATAATTCAACAAGAACATGATTGTGGCATGTCATCTGACTTAGGATTTGAACCACGTGGAAGTTATAAGCAAATCGAATCTTTCTAATCCTAAATACATAATCAATAAAAAAGCTCCCTAAATGAACTGCACTTCGAAAGTCGAATATATAATCTAATTTATAAAAGATGCAGTTTTTTATGGAAAAATATACAAAAGCTACCCCCCCCCTTATTTAAAAGGAACTATAAGTCGAAGTTAAATACTAGCTCAAATCAGATGTAACACAGCCCCGTTTTGAAGAGGTATTTGTCAGGTTAGATCTTAACTATTCCAACTTAGCAGATAAATATTTAACTGTTAAATCAGGAAAGTCTGTAAACACTCCATCGCTCTTAGCGACTTCAAAAATAATATTGTGTAGCTGTTCCATATTATTTGCGAAGCTAGGTAATCGGTCTTTACGCAACGTATAAGGGTGAATAAATAGATGGTTGTTATGAGCCTCTTGACTCATAATAGTCAGAACAATATGCTAAGGGGTAGAACGTTTATCAATCAACATGGGATATTGTGGCCCTATTCCATCGGCATATTTAGCAATTTTCTTCATGGCATCAGGCTCAAACATCCAATCATAGTTATAGTTAACAAGTTTGCCTTCTTTATTTTTTTCAAACGTTTCATGCCAGTCTGTTTCGGCGATTAATTGCACGAGCTTTAAATCCATCCCTAGTTGAGGCAACAGTTCTGTTTTAATCCGTTTTAACTCATTAGGGTCAAAAGATTGTAAGTAGACTTTATCCTTTTTAGTGGTATAGCCATATTTTTTTAATACTTCAAGCACCGCTAATGAGATATCTTTTCCTTCACTTAAATGGAACCAAGGAGCTTTTATTTCAGGATAAATACCAACCTCTTTACCTGTTGAGTGATTAAGCCCTTGAATGAACTCTATTTCCTCTGAAAATGTATGAATTTTAAATATTGATTTTTCCATCGGAAAACGATCAGGATAATCTTGCTTTTTAACACCATTTACCTCTGTCCATCCTTCAGTAAAATTCAATGTTTTAATTTCATCTAATGTAAAGTCAATCGCATAATAACGTCCATCTTTACGCGCCCGCTCAGGAAATTTTTGATCAACATCCGTAACACGGTCTAAGTAATGGTCATGTAACACAATCAGTTGATTATCTTTAGTCATTACGAGGTCTTGTTCTAAATAGTCAGCTCCTTGTGCATAAGCCATTGCTTTTGAGGGAAGCGTGTGCTCTGGCAGGTAACCGCTAGCACCACGATGAGCAATGACCTCTTTATCAAAAGCTTGTGCGCTAAATGCCAACGTTAATAAACCAAGAACAAAGAATAATCTAAATATTTTTCCCATCGCTTTTTTCCTTAAAAGGGCTTGTATTTAAAATAATATAAAATTATTTTACCCTCTAAATATGACAATACTGTGTATCTTATAAAACAATAAGCTTTCAACACTATTATTCAACTCAAGCCTTAGACTTTAATATAGATCAGCTATTTATAGGACTGCGAATCAAAAGAAATCATCTATAAAATTAGATATATTTGGAAAATACCTATAACTTAGATATACCAAACTTACCACTACACATATAAAAGAGAGAACCCATAACAAACCGCTCGACAAAGAAATTAATGCTATAAATGACACAATCAGTAAGCAAATAAAAAATATATCCATATCTCAATAACCTTTAATTTTTAGTCAACTCTACTTAAAGTCTGATTAACTTGCATTTGCTGACCTAGCACGATATTAGTTTGATAACTTAAGTAGTAAATCTTTTTTTATTAAAAACGCTGGTCACAATTCAAAATTTAGACTAAGAGTCTAAAGCATTATTTTTATGTTGTATATTATAGGGCGCTCTACTAATAATGAATCTTAAAAAATATCAGATTCTATTTGTATAAATTGGTACGCCCGTCGTTGTTAGTCTTATGCTTTGAATGGCGTAGAAACAGCGGCAACAGCAACGACCACTTAGCCCTACTAAGTCAAAAATCAACAATTTTATAACCTAGCGGCTGAATTCACGAACAAATAAAACAGAACCTATATAACAGATAGAATAGAAACAACAAGAATAATAAATATTATATACGATGGGTACTCACTTAAAAGAGCTGATGTTAAAGATAACTCAGTAACTAGAGATAACTTTACCATTTATTGGATTGCTACCTTTATTCTTATAGGCATTTTGATATTTTTATAGCCACAAGAATACAACGTTATGCTGTCTTTTTATATTTATGGGATGAAACTTATAATAGATTAGCTTTTTACATTTAAGATAAAAACGAAAATACTGCAATACTACTGGTACAAAAAAGGGTTATTTAAAATAACCCTTTATTACAGCTAATCAATGATTAACGGCCATAAACGGGGAAGCGAGCACAAATGTGTTCAACTTGACCACGAACGCGCTCGATAACAGCTTCGTTAGTAATATCATCTAAAATATCACATATCCAATTAGCTAGCTCGATACATTCTACCTCACCAAAGCCGCGTGTAGTTACGGCAGGCGTACCAATGCGCAATCCTGATGTTACAAAAGGTGAACGTGGATCATTAGGGACTGAGTTTTTATTCACTGTAATGTGCGCACGGCCTAAAGCGGCATCCGCATCTTTACCTGTGATATCTTGCTTGATTAAACTTAATAAGAATAAATGGTTCTCAGTTCCGCCAGAAACCACATCAAAACCTCTATCAATGAACACGCCTGCCATTGCTTTAGCGTTGGTAACCACTTGTTTTTGATAAGCCACAAACTCAGGTTGCATCGCCTCTTTAAAACAGATTGCTTTTGCTGCTATCACATGCTCTA
>CAYNAM010000120.1:0-7379 GCA_964395065.1 uncultured Ventosimonas sp. | reverse complement strand
TTAGCATAGGCAACTATCTTGCCTAATATGGGTAATCCTAACTGTACTGCTTTTTGTTCTGTCATCAACATAACTGCCGCGGCTCCGTCATTGAGTGTTGATGAGTTTCCTGCCGTGACCGTTCCATTTTCAGGATTGAAAACTGGTTTCAGACGGCTAAGAATATCGAGGGATGTTTTGGGTCTGGGTTGTTCATCAGTATCAAAGAAATGGTTATTACCTTTGCTAACAGGGGTGATTTCATCTTTGAATTTACCAACAGATATTGCTTCTTTGGCTTTTTTTTGTGAGGCAACTGCAAATTCGTCTTGTGCTTGGCGGCTGATATTGAATTTTTGTGCAATATTTTCAGCAGTAATTCCCATATGGTAATTATTGAATGCATCCCATAGTCCATCATAAATCATGGTATCTATCGTTTGACCTGTTCCCATTCTAATTCCACGGCGTAGATCATTAATCACATAAGGCGAAAGGCTCATATTCTCCATGCCTCCTGCAATAATAATGTTCGCATCTCCGCAACGTATGGCTTGTGCTGCTATGTGTATAGCTTTGAGTGCAGAGCCACATACTTTGTTGATAGTCATGGCTGGGGTACTATAAGGTAGCCCTGACTTAATAGCTACTTGCCGTGCTGTATTTTGTCCTTGGCCTGCTGTTAATACATGGCCTAAGATAACTTCAGAAATTTGTTCAGGCGCAATATTGGTTTTTTTTAATAGTGACTTAACAACAGTTACACCAAGGTCTACAGCTGTAATATCCTTTAAAGAACCTTGAAAGCTTCCGATAGGCGTTCGTGTAGCGGCAACGATCACAACATCTGTAGACATGGTTATTTCCTATTTTATATGGCTATTTTCTTAATAGTTTATTTTGAAAAAGCAAATATTATTACATATCTGATCAACTATTTATATAGGATACTTTGCATAGCATACTTTATCAGTTATGGAAAAGTATTATTAAACTGTTACGATAATCTTAGGTATTTATTAGGTGTAACGAGATATTTAATGGTATCCTAAACCACCTTTATTTATTTTTAAGATTAGATGAATTATGATTAAATTACATACAAATTACGGTGTTATCACCCTTAAATTAGATGCTGAAAAAGCTCCTGTTACTGCTGCAAATTTTGAAAAATATGTTAAAGAAGGTCATTATGATGGAACAATTTTCCATCGTGTGATTAATAACTTTATGATTCAGGGTGGTGGTTTTGAAGCGGGTATGAAGCAAAAAGAAACGAATGCACCCATCAAGAATGAAGCCAATAATGGTCTATCTAATAAAGTAGGTACAATCGCGATGGCGCGTACAATGGATCCTCATTCTGCGAGCGCACAGTTTTTTATTAACGTAAAAGATAATACATTTCTAGACCATACAGCACCCACTCCTCAAGGCTGGGGATATGCAGTATTTGGTGAAGTAGTTGATGGCATGGATGTGGTTGATAAAATCCGTACTGTTGCAACAACGTCTAAAGCGGGTCACCAAGATGTTCCTGTGGAGGATGTTGTTATTGAAAAGGCTGAGGTTGTTGCAGATTGATTGTTGATGAGTGTTTTATTAATTTCTGATTTGCACCTCAGTGAAGAGCGCCCTGATATTACAGAGGCGTTCTTGTTTTTTTTAAAGTATAAAACAGACCATTGTGAGCGTTTATATATCTTAGGTGATTTTTTTGATGTATGGGTCGGCGATGATGGTATGGGCTTATTTGAGCAAAGTATTGCAGGTGAGCTAAAAAAGTTAGCAGAAAAAGGCATTGAGATTTATTTAATGCATGGTAATAGGGATTTTGCCATCGGTTTAGCATTTTGCCAGTTGGCCAATTGTACTTTATTAAAAGATCCAACATTAACTGATTTTTATGGTATGCCTGTCTTATTATCGCATGGTGATTTTTTATGTACACAAGATATTTCTTATCAGAGAATGCGGAGATTGTATAGGAATCCATTTATTTTGTTTCTTTTAAAATGTTTGCCATTAAATGTTAGACGCTATATTGGGCGTAAATTAAGGGCCAAAAGCCGTACCAACAAAAAAAATAAAGCAGCAAGTATTATGGATGTTACACCACAGGCGGTGGTGGACCTACTAGAAAACTATAACGTACAATTATTAATACATGGACATACACATCGACCTGCTGTTCATGAGCTTATAGCGAATCAGAAACCAGCTAAAAGAATAGTATTAGGTGACTGGGAGCCAAACGGAACGATTTTAAAAGTGACACCTGAGCATTTTGAGCTAGAAAAGATATATTAATGTCTATTAGAATGGTAAGCGCCTATTACCTATAAAGTGATGTAATATTATGCTAGTTTACAACATAGATTCAGCCATTAAGAAGGTTGAGCAGCAGTTATTGTATATTGTTTATGGTAATGATTTAAACTACCAGATAGAAGTTAAGTTGAGTATTTTAAGTGTTCTAAGAAATGCTAAAGAATCTTGTTGTACAATTCGTATTCTTACGGATAATCCTAATGATTATGAGGGATGGCCTGTTGAAGTCATTGCTTTGGATGCAGAGATATTAAATGACTGGTTGGGCGATACACATTACCATTATCGTCGTAAATTAATGGGATTATTAACACTATTACCCTATGCAGAGCGTACAGTTTTCTTAGATACAGATACTGTAGTGCAAGGGGATATAAAAGAGCTTTTTGCTTTCTCAGATAATCAAATTTTAGTGGATACCATCGATGGGACATGGCAAGAGAGGCGTTATGACTCATTGATTTTGAAAGTAAGTGAATATTTATTAGAAACCCATCCTCAGTATGATTTATCGATTCCTTTAATTAATTCAGGCGTATTAGGTTTTGTTAAGGCTGATATAACAATCCTTAAACAAGCTGTTGGTTTACTCGATGAATTATGGCCAATAGATCATAATTGTCGAGTACTAGAGCAATTTTGTCTTGCTATTTGTATTAATAAACAAAAAGACGTTATTGCTCATAATCTTATTTACCATTATTGGAGTAGAAAAGAGTTCTTTCAGCAAATGGGACGCTACTATTTTAAAAAGTATGGATATGTCTACCAATCAACTATGTTAGAAACAAGTAAAGAGATACCCGAATATATTATACGGCCAACTCTACTAAAACGTTTATTGTGTCGATTAAAGGTTAGGGCTTTTTCTAAAAAACAACGCAGTGGCCTATTAAAATTACTCTATGCAGTAGCATTAGGGACCGAGGGATATGAGGGAAAACAAAAAATAGCGTATTGGCAACAGGCAATGTGCAGAGGTTTTTTACGATATAATACTAAGGCTTATGAGCAGTTTCAGGCAGGACATTGGCCAACGGATTACAAAAAACTTATACCTGAGTCAGCACAACAATGTTTTTTGGCATTTCTTACCAACGAAGGGCTACTTTAATAGTAGCCTTTTTATTATTTAACAATAACTTCATCGGTGTCTTGTTGCTCAGTTAAAAAACCAGGTGGTGTTTGTGTTGTACTGATGGTTAAATCAGGCTGAATATAAAAATTAATGCCACCTAGAAGCTCCGTACGAGCCATAGCGCTAATGATTTTTGAAGGTGTTTTGGCCTGAAAGTAAATAGAGGCATTTCTTCCTGTAATAAAAGGGAGATCAATTTTCTCTTGTGTATTGGAAGGGATGCTTCCCACCGCAGAATCTTTATCATTTATTTTAATGGTATAGAGTAAGTTTTCTTTGGACATATTATAAATGGTTAGGTTTGGGCGCTCCTGCCATGCAACAAATGCAAATGAACATAATAAAATGATTAAAATAGTTAGCACGCGTCGTTTGGTTGCCAGTCTAGCCCCTTTTTTTGGGGTAGGGTTGTTGTTTATTGTCACAGTGTTATCTCATTTTTTTTCAATAAGTTTAATAAATCATCCTCACTCCAAACAGTAACTCCTAACTCATTAGCCTTGGTTAGTTTAGAGCCTGCATCAGTACCTGCAAGTACGATGGTTGTTTTGGCTGAGACACTTCCCGAAACTTTTGCCCCGAGTTGTTCTAAATACTGCTTAGCAGTCTCCCGTTTTAACTGGTGTAATGTGCCTGTTAATACCCACGTTTGACCTGTGAGTGGTAATGCTTGTGTCTTTTGCTTGTGTTCGCTTTGCCAGTGCATACCAAACGCTTTTAGTTGCTGCTCAAGGGCAAGAGCATACTCTCTATTCTTAGCAAGGCTAAAATAAGAAAGCAGGCTCTGTGCGGCCCGTTCTGGCAGGCGATCAATTACAGATAAGTCTATTTTATCAGCCCTTATAATCTCTTCAAGACTGCTGAAACGTTTTGTTATACGTTCAGCGGTTGTATCGGCAATATAAGGAATATTAAGGCTCTTTAAGAGTTTTGTTAGGGTAAAGCTTGCAGTAAGTTGATCTGAAATATCACTTTCATTTTGTAGCTCAATAAACGTGAGCAGTTGTTGTAGTGTTTTTTGATTGTGTTCTTCTTTAAAGAAGTTATTGATTTCATAAGCAACTTCTAACCCAATATCAGGAAGTGAGGTTAAGATTTCTGGCATTGCAACTTGAACACGTGAGAGTGTGCCAAATGAACGTGCTAATAGTTTTGATGTACTTTCACCGACATTAGGAATACCAAGTGCATAAATAAAACGTGCCAAATCTATCTTTTTGCTATTAGCGATGGCTGATAGTAGATTTTGTGTGGATGTTTGAGCAAATCCTTCCAAAACGATAATCTGCTCAAACGTTAATTGGTAAAGGTCGGCAGGGGAGTGGATAAGTGATTGATCCACCAGTTGTTCAATAATCTTTTCTCCTAAACCATCAATATCCATCGCTTTGCGTGATACAAAATGGATGATGGATTGTTTTACTTGTGCAGGACAGGATAATCTACCGGTACAACGATAGGTAGAACCCTCTGAAATATGTTCTTGCCCTTTGCTTCGCTTTATTAATTGTGTTCTTTCTACCATTGATCCACAAACTGGACAGTGGGAGGGGATTGTTATCTGTTCAGCATGGCTAGGCCTACGTGCTAATACGACACTGGTGATTTGTGGAATCACATCGCCTGCACGACGAATAATAACAGAGTCGCCGATCATGAGGCCAAGGCGCGTGACTTCATCCATATTGTGAAGTGTTGCATTTGAAACCATTACACCTCCGACATGGACAGGTTCTAATCGTGCCACAGGGGTGACTGCGCCTGTACGCCCAACTTGAAACTCAACGGCTAACAGTTTGGTTATTTCTTCTTGGGCTGGGAATTTATAAGCAATGGCCCAACGTGGCTCACGGGAACGAAAACCAAGTTGTTGTTGTGCCTCGATATTGTTAACTTTAAAAACAACTCCATCAATATCGTAATCTAAAGCATCGCGACGTTGGCCAATTTGTTGGTAATAAGCAAAACACTCCTCAAATCCTTTTGCGAGTTTTAGCTCTGGGCTAATCGGAATCCCCCACGATTTTAATTGCTCAAGTGTTTGTTGTTGGGTTGTAATTTGTTGGTTATCAGGTAGTACAAAACCATAACAGCAGAAAGTGAGTGGGCGTGTAGCGGTAATTTTTGAGTCCAGTTGGCGTAAAGAGCCCGCCGCTGCATTACGGGGATTAGCAAAAGGCTTATTACCACTGGCCAGCATACTTGTATTGAGTTTTTCAAATCCAGCATGTGGCATATAAACTTCGCCTCTGACTTCCAAGCGCTTAGGCCAGTCCGTTCCAAAGAGTTTTAGAGGGATATTGCGAATTGTTCGTACATTGGCGGTAATATCCTCCCCCGTTGTCCCATCGCCACGTGTAGCTGCTTGGGTTAGGCTCCCATTCTCATAAATTAAACTCACCGCTAAGCCATCGAGTTTAGGTTCACAACAGTAGATGATCTCATCTGATGTGGCTAATCCTTCTTTAACCCGACGGTCAAAGTTTTGTAAGTCATCTTCTTCAAAGGCATTACCAAGGCTTAACATGGGAGTTTCATGTTGTATGCTGTTAAATTGAGGGAGTGCTTGGCCTCCCACTCGTTGCGTTGGAGAGTCAACGGTTTTTAATTCAGGAAATTGAGTTTCTAAAGACTGAAGCTCTTTGAATAAACGATCATATTCAACATCTGGGATAGTCGGTGCATCGAGTACATAATATTGATGGCTATGGTGATTAAGTTCTTTACATAGCTCATCAATACGTATAGAAGCTTGTTCTTTTGTCAGCATAGTGATACCAGAAAGTAAAAAGGTACAATGAAGTACCTTTTAAATATAAGGGATTAATATCTTTTTTTCAGTTTACGGCGTTCAAAGTCAACAATGCTTTGGCGGTAATGTTCTATCGTTTGTGCAGTCATGACGCTGTGTTGGTCATCAAGAAGCTCACCATTGAGTTCATTGGCTAGTTTGCGTGCAGCGGCAAGCATAACATCAAAAGCTCGTTTAGGGTGTTTAGGGCCAGGAAGCCCTAAAAAGAAACTAACTGCGCGGGTTGAGAAATGGTCAATGTCGTCTAAATCAAAGGTTCCAGGCTTTACTCCATTGGCCATAGAGAAGTAGCGTTCCCCATTGCCCGTCATACTCTCATGACGGTGGAAAATATCCATTTCACCAAAGCGTAAACCGCTTTCTAATATGTTTTGTAATAAAGCAGGCCCTTTAAAACCTTCTTTATCATGTGCAACAACGTTAATAATTAATACTTTTTCAATAGGAAGTGGTTTAGTGTCTGTTTCTTGAGTTTTTTTATCTATATTATCAGGTGTATTCGCTACTTCATCTGCTAAGTTTAAGCTGATTTGAGGTTCTTGTTTTTTAGACTTATGTGTATTGCTTGTTTCTTTGGATGATAGGGATGGGGAATCGTCATCATCTAGCCCTTTATCATCATTAAAAATAGGAGATGGACTAAACTTTGTTTTTGTCTCATCGTTATCGTAGTATTGGTTTAAATTACGATCAAGCCTTAGCTTGCCGCGGCTGCCTCTAATTCGACGCCAGCCATCAAAGAGAATGGCTGCAATAACAATGAGGCCAATAATAATTAGCCATTCACGCAAGCCCAGTTCCATTAAATCTCCTGTCAATAAAATTATTAAAACTTAAACCTTATAAGTATACGGATTATTAAGTCTTTATGGAAAGTAAAATCAGTTAATTTAGTATTTAATATGTTTCATAATTATAAAATTAAACAAGGACTCTGGCTAGTTTATATAATGATAAAGTTATTTAATATAGAGAATAAGGTTTCTAATGATCGGATAATGCATCAGGATAAACATTTTGAATGGATGTATTGAGTTTATTGATGTCATTATTAAGTAAGTATATTTTTATAAACCACATTGAGTAGCCTTGGCTGAAATACAAGGTGTTTTTTTGTTT
>CAYNAM010000119.1:0-7498 GCA_964395065.1 uncultured Ventosimonas sp. | reverse complement strand
ATTAGCTCCTGTAGCCACAACAACAGCCGTTGCTGTACCACTGACCACGTTAGTCCCCATAAAGCACATATTGGGTAAATCTAAAATATCATAATCAGCAGCAGCTACCGCACCGGCTGTTTTTTCTTTTACATTACCAAGAGTATCGTATTTTTCAACAGGAATAGACTCACCTGTTAGCACCGCTTGGCTGATAAATAAATCACGAGAATCAATCAAACGAACATCCGCAGGAATCATGTCACCCGCAGAAAGTTGAACAATATCACCCACTACGATATTGCGCATATCCACTTCTTCTAACTTTGGATTCTCACCTGCTTTATTACGGCGCAAGACACTGACGGTTGTTTTAACCATCGCTTTTAGTGCTTCAGCTGCTTTATTTGAGCGGTACTCTTGCCAAAAACGCATCAACCCACTCAATACCACCATAGTGACAACAATAATAACACCGGTTAAATCAGTTTCCTCACCGCTACGATAAGGTAACCAAAAATCGGTATAGAAATTAATAGCACTTAATGCCATCAAAACATAAATAAAAGGATTATTAAATGCCATTAATAATTGAATAAAGGCAGGGGGCGCTTTGTCATGGGCGACTTCATTCGCTCCATTTTGTAATAACCTGTCTTCAACCTCTAAAATATTTAATCCTTCACGGCTTGTATTGAGGTTGTCTAAGGTTTTTTCTAATGTATTTTTTGCTTCCTCAACAACAGGCAAATGTTGTTGGTTGCTTTTGCGCATGTCTTGATTTTTCACATGCTCTTTATTCACTGCTACAGTCATTACATCTTCTCCTGCCCACTGTGGACAAGAGAAACTAACTGTCTAATAAATATTAGGCACGAAAGATCCCATTTACCACAGTGGTAAATAAAGTTATTGATTGATTATTTAATCGTTCTCTCTGAAAAGACCAAATACTAGGGTCAGGTTCAGAAAGATCACAACTGGGTGGTTCTTCCATGCTTACTCCTTAATATTAAATAATAATCAGGCACCGTCATCGTTTTAAACAACGCTGCCTAATGAATTGAAAAATAGATTTAATTAATCAGACCAACACACTAGCACGCCAATAAAAAGCTACTCGGCGACTCTTCTTCTGGTTGATTTGAGAATAAAAAATTACATTCTAAATGTTTTGAGTTTGCACCCTTTTTCCAAACTGTTGCTTTAGGAAATATTGGCAAAATCACATTAGAACTTTCTTTAACAGAAGTTACTCTGCTTTTGAAAAGATAAACAAAAATGTTTAAAGGAATTATAGTTTTGAAGTTCATACTATTCACCTGCAGCCTAATTAGCCACAGACGAACTGTGAAACCTATTAGGCAGTTACTAAATTATTGTTAAGGCCAGTCAATGCTGGCAACCGTTTCTGTCCGCTGTCCATATTAGGTTTATTTATTTACCTTTGTAAGTTAATAAGATCAAAAAAGTTAGATCATTTGAAACGCGCAAATTCTATGCCTTATCAATAAGTAGTGTCAAGTTGTTTTATTCAAATACATGTCTATTATCTGAACAAGTTAACATTATAGATAATAACTACTTATTTTCTGATAAACACATCCCTATCCTGCTAGTACTTTCAAACCACTATCTAAAAATACCACAAAACAAAAAGACTAAAACATTGATAAGTTTTATTGTGACCCTCATATAGTATTAATACCCTTAAAGATTAGGAATTTAATTATGAGCAAATTATTTTCACCCATGCAAATTGGACACAAAAACTTCGAGAATCGTATCGTTATCCCACCTATGTGCCAATATTCAGCTATTGATGGAAAAGCAACTGACTGGCACACAATGCATTACGGTTCGCTTGCACAATCGGGGGCGGCTTTATTAATTTTTGAAGCCACCGCTATTTGTCCAGAAGGTAGACTCTCTCCTTATGATTTAGGGCTATGGGATGAGGAAACCGCCAAATCAATGACAACCCTAGTTGAATCAATCAAGAAATACTCTGCAATGCCACTAGGTATTCAGCTCGTTCATGCAGGACGTAAAGCTTCTATGCCTGAGGCTTGGAAAGAGGCAACCTACATTCCAGAGTCACAGGGTGGCTGGAAAACTGTTGCTCCATCAGCAATTGCCTACGACAATCGTCATGACACGCCAAAAGAACTCAGTCTTGATGAAATACAAATCATTATTCAACAATTTATTGAAGCGGCTAAGCGCGCTGACCAAGCAGGATTTGATGTCATCGAAATACATGGTGCTCACGGTTATTTAGTGCATCAGTTTTTATCACCTCTAAGCAATCAGCGTACCGACCAGTATGGCGGTTCTTTAGAAAATAGAATGCGCTTTGCAGTTGAAATATTTAAAGGTATTCGCCAAGCCGTTTCTGTAGAAAAAGCAGTAGGAATTCGTATTTCTGCAACAGACTGGGTTGAGGGGGGATGGGATTTAGAACAATCTATTATCCTCGCCAAGACGCTTGAAAAATTAGGTTGTGATTTTATTGATGTCTCTACAGGTGCTCTTGATGCAAGGCAGAAAATCCCTACTGGGCCTAACTATCAGGTGCCCTTTTCAGCCGCTATCAAAGCACAAATCAGTATACCGACGATCACTGTTGGCTTAATCACTGAGCCAGTACAAGCAGAAGCTATCATACACACACAACAGGCCGATATGGTCGCGATTGGTCGAGGTATGCTTTACAACCCCCATTGGCCATGGCATGCAGCTGCCGAGTTAGGTGCTCAAGTAACCGTACCTCCACAATATTTGCGCAGTCAGCCTCATTTACAAAAGCACCTCTTCAAATAAAAAAAGGCAGAAATATCTGCCTTTTTAATTCATTATTTTTTTTGCCGTTGTCACACCACGTAATAGACCTAGCGTCGAAAGTTCTAAATTAATAATACTTTTTATTACTTGAGGATCATCTTGCTTTAGAACCTCATCCAAAATCTCTTTTGCTTTAACCAAGGTAATTTGACGCAACATTGATTTTACTTTAGGAATATTGGTTGAACTCATTGATAATGAGTCAAATCCCATAGCCATTAACAGTACTGCAATAATTGGATCGCCCGCCATTTCTCCACAGATACTGGCAGGCTTTCCTTCAGCATGACAGTCTTTTACTGTTTTATATAGACTGTGCAAAACGGCAGGATGATAATAATTGTATAAATCAGCCACTCGTGCATTATTACGATCAACTGCCAATAAATATTGAGTTAAGTCATTAGAACCAACTGAAACAAAATCAACCTCTTTTGCCAGCATTCTAGTTAAAAAAACAGCACTAGGCACTTCAATCATCACACCGATAGGTGGCATGGGTACTTCTACACCTTCTTCTTTTATTTCATGCCAAGCACGATTAATCATTCTTAACGCATGCTCAACTTCGGCCATAGAAGATATCATAGGCAATAGAATTTTAAGATTATCAAGCCCTTCACTTGCTTTAAGCATCGCCCTGATTTGTAAAATAAAAATTTCAGGATGATCTAAAGTAACGCGAATACCTCGCCAACCTAAAAAGGGATTTTCCTCTTTAATTGGGAAATAAGGCAGTGATTTATCCCCCCCTACGTCTAACGTCCTCATCGTAACAGGATTAGGGTAAAAGGCAGCCAGTTGCTCTCGATAAATAGCCATCTGCTCTTTTTCACTTGGAAAACTGCTACTCATCATAAAAGGCACTTCTGTCCGATAAAGGCCAATGCCTTCGGCACCCCGCTGCTGAGCCTTATCTACATCAGCTTGCAACCCCGTATTAACCCATAAAGAGATACGGTGTCCATCCAATGTTACACAAGGAAGATCCCGTAAAATACTTAAATTTGCAAGGAGTTGCTTTTCCTCCTCTGCCATATTTTCATAATATTCGCAGAGTTCATCCGTTGGATTAGTAATGACCTCCCCGAAAAAACCATTCAACGCAACTTTTAAACCATCCATCTTACGGTAAGGTAACTCAGCCACCCCCATCACTGCGGGAATCCCCATTGCTCGGGATAAAATAGCCACATGGGAGTTACTTGACCCTAAAACTGACACAATACCCACTAATTTACCTTCAGGAATTTCACTGAGCATTGAGGGGCTAATTTCTTCGCTGACTAAAATCGTATTATCTGGATAGTCAGTATTTTCATGGTCTTGCTTTTGCAACTGAGCAAGTAAACGCCGCCCTAAATCTTTGATATCAGCTGCGCGTTCTTTTAAATATGGATCATCCATTGCCTCAAAACGTTGCGTATATTTAACTACAATCTCTCTTATTGCACCCTGCGCCCATTGTCCATCACGAATAGTTTTTTCAATATCACCTATTAATGCAACATCTTCTAGCATTAAAATATAGGCATCAAAAAGCGCCAACTCATCAGGCCGTAACTGTTTTGCTAATTTAGCCGAAGTTTTTTGAATATTCTTTTTAACCGACTCAATTGCATCGGCAAATAAATCCAGTTCAACTTGTATCTCTTTTGTTTTGCGATCAGGTACAGCTTCTAAATCAGCAGGAGGTAAAACAACCACAGCTTGTCCAACAACAGCGCCTGGGGCACCTACAACACCGACAAAACGAACCTCTTGAGGCGTTCTTTTGGAGGACGACATGCTGCCTGATGCTTCAGCATGGGCAATCACGCTTGCAAGTTGCGTCCCCATTGTTACAATAAAAGATACCTCTTCCTCACTAAACTCTCTGCGCTCTCTCTGCTGTACAACCAGCACACCTAATACTTCACCATTATGTATAATAGGTGTTCCTAAAAATGAAGAATAACGCTCTTCACCTGTCTCTGCAAAATAACGATATTGTGGATGATCAGAGGCATTGGATAGATTTAAAGGTTCTTGACGTGTTCCAACCAATCCAATTAATCCTTCACCACTGGCTAAAGATACCTTCCCTATTGCACGTTTGTTTAGACCTTCCGTAGCCATCAAAACATATCTGTCAGTTTCTTCATCATATAGATAAACAGAACAAACCTGCACGGACATCTTTTCTTTAATGCGCAACACAATAATGCCTAGTGCCGCCTTTAAATCTTTGGCACTATTAACTTCCTGAACAATTTTACGTAGCGCTTCAAGCATAATAGAGTGACTCTCCGCTTTACTTAATTATTTGAGGGGCTCTTAAAATCAACTCTTTCATTGCTTTACGATAAACCTCTCGCTTAAAATTAACCACCTGCTGTAACGGATACCAGTAGCTAACCCATTGCCAACTATCAAACTCTGGTTTTTCACTATTGGTGAGGCAAACTTTACTATCATCGGTTAATAACTTTAATAAAAACCATTTTTGTTTTTGTCCGATACATCGAGGCTGTGTTTTTGAACGAATTAGCCATTCAGGCAGGCGATAACGCAACCACCCCCCTGTACAAGCCAAAACTTGAACATCTTGCTTACACAACCCTACTTCTTCATACAACTCACGGTACAGTGCATCCTCAGGTTGCTCACCTACTTGAATGCCTCCTTGGGGAAATTGCCATGCATCTTGATGAATACGTTTGGCCCATAAAACTTGACCTTGGTTGTTAGTAAGAATGAGTCCAACATTCAGGCGAAAACCATCTGAATCTATCATCCTAACAATCTCCAAAAATTATTACTGCCATTGTTCCACAAAATGACATTATTCAAAAGCAGATAATGATAAAGATCGATAAATTTATATAAAAAATATTAGTGCTTTCTATAAACTGCAGTTTATATACTAAAATACTATAAAAAATACAATTATTATAATACTTTAAAAAAGAAAGAATAGTCAGAATACGTTAGCCAATATATGGATACCTTGATGAACTATTCATATAAAGAGGTATAGAGGACTACCACAATCTATACCTCTACATGATTTATTAAATGACAGAAATATTAAAATGTATAACGATAACCAATATTGATTTGTTGTTTATCAAAGCGACTACCATTTGCATAATTTAGATCTGCATATATGGTATGACGATTATTAAGCGTTGTACTTATACCTATTTCGCTGTCCCAAAAGCTTCCTTTAAAACTATGTTTTTCTTTGCTTGAGTTTAGGTAATAATTAACATCACTTGCTTTAAACTCTTTAACATACCCTGTTTTTAAATAAACATTAATTGGCGTGTCTCCATTTTTAATTTGATAACCTAATGCCGTGCTTGCGCGTCCAAGAAGAGAACTATAATCACTTAACTTCACACGCAATCCATTAGATGCTCGAACGGCATCCCCCTCTTGATGCATATAACTAGCTTGTAGCTGAGGTTCTAAATATAATCCCTCATTGCTACCTTGTAAGTAAAAGCGTTTCCCTGCTTCAACAGATAATCCATAACCATCACTCTTTGCATGGCCTGACACTTTATTATATTGAGTATCTCTAACATTAAAGTTATTTTTGATATGTTCATATTTTAATACAGTATCAACATAAAACTGATTATCCGTTACAAACGTACCATATAAAGCAAAATTATAATTTTTAGCACTACCATTACCATCGCGATAATTAGGATTAGCATCCGTATATCCGACAGCAAGGCCTGTTCGGAGGCTTCCTGATGAAAAATTAAACAAACGGTCTGCTCCCATCTGGGTTCCACGATAATTCATATTAAAATCACCCATTTTACTAGAAAATGAGTCTAGCTTGCCTGCAAAGCCACGAATCCAAATATCGACCTCTTTATTATTGTCAGTATTACGCAAATCCCCCATACGCTGCATTAGGTTCTGTGTATTAATATACGTCATAAGATAACTAATATTAAGAAAGTTCCCTGCAGCTTGTGCTGTCGTAGTTAAACCACCACCGCCACCTACCCCACCACTATTTGGAGTCGCAAGAACCCAGTCATTACCTTCTTGATATAAACCAAACTCATAACCACCTTGCTCAACTTTACTGCCCAAAGTAAATTGATTCGCAGTCCCACCACTATTGGTTTGAACAACGGTTAATTTATCCGTTTTCTGCGCGTTAGATGACCCGTTATTAGCAATAAATAGTTTATTTATACTGCCATGGCCTACTTGATCTACTTTTATTAAGTCTCCAATCTGATTACCAATATCAGCATGCATAGCATAAACACCATTCCCTGATAAGCTACCGACATTAAGTGTAATCGGATCAAAGCTACTAATAGGTGTTGTATCAACACTTACAGCAGAAGAAAATGAAAGCGTTCCATTATTTTCTAAATTAGTAATATTAACAAACGTATTACTCCCAGAATTGATAAAAGCGTTGTTGGTTGTTAGTTTTACTTGACTGGATCCATCAGCTTTAATCGAGTCAATTGTGGATGACTGGCCAGAAGAGCTTTCTACTTCTACCATTCCGCCATTGATCACATTAAAATAGCCTTGAGAAATAGCACCATCATTTAATTGACTAAAACCACCATCAACTTGAGTATCCACAACAGTCCCGCCAGACTTAACATATTGTGCACCATAAATAATGGAGCGATTAGCTGTACCATCC
>CAYNAM010000118.1:0-7521 GCA_964395065.1 uncultured Ventosimonas sp. | reverse complement strand
CGTGAGCATTGCAAAAGTTTACAACTGGTTGATGACTGTAAAAAATTCTTAAAAAACGCTAATAATAAAACCATTATATTGGTAATAGAAATCACAGAGCGACAACTCATAGAAGTAACAGACATGACCACTAAGCTTTTCAAAGAGCTGCACAAACTCAATGCAAAAATAGCATTGGATGACTTTGGCGTAGGTAATTCAAACCTTTCTTATCTCAATAACTTTGCCATAGACTACCTAAAAATAGACAGAAGCTTTGTTGGACACATCGGTTCTGATGCACTCTCTAAAAACATTCTTGATTCGATTATCGAAATCACACAAGCATGTAATATTGAGTCATGCGCTGAGGGAGTTGAAACAGAAGAGCAAGCGCTATACTTAAAAGAGAAAGGTGTTACCTATCAACAAGGTTACTACTACTTAGAGCCTATTGCTATTGAAGAGTTCGTACAACACCACCTATTCCAAGAATGCCTACGTTCTTAGTAACGATGGCATTTTATAACAATAGTTCCATTCAATGAATGCATATCATTTTAGAGCATTTTTACTAAAATCATATTAGAATAGCCACCACTTTTTTTGCGACACCTGCTATTACTATGATTATTAGAACATCAACCCCCTCTACCTTTGCTTTACTCTTTACATTTAAAAAATCAATTATTCCCATTGTTTGGCGTCGAGTACTGTTTACAGTATTATTGAGCACCGCTGTTGTATTAAGCCATGGCACGCTGTACCACTACAAAATTATTATTACAGCCGCCCCCTTTACAATCTGGGGGATCACCTTGGCTATCTTTTTAAGCTTTAGAAACAATGTTGCTTATCAACGCTACTGGGAGGCGAGATCATTATGGGGGCAACTTCTCATCAGTAGCCGCAACCTTTCACGCCAACTTATCAGTTTTTTTCCTAATGCTAACCAACAAGAGCAACAACAAATTACTCATAAAATCATTGCATTTTCTTATGCTCTGCGTAACAAACTACGAGATAACCCACCGTTGCAAGACCTAACCAGTTTATTAAGTAAGCAAGAACAAGTCATTTTAGAAAAAGCCTCCAATGTTCCCAACAAGCTATTAAGCCAACTCGGCGTTGATTTCAATACGCTATCCCAAAAAACACAGACGCATCAAGTGTTATTAAGTAATATTGATACCGAATTAGGTCACCTTTCTGCTGTACTCAGTGGTTGTGAGAAAATTAAAAACACCCCCCTACCTTTCCCCTATATCCTATTACTCCACCGTACGGTACATATTTATTGTTTCGTATTACCGTTTTGTCTAGTCGATAGTATCGGTTGGACAACACCCTTTGCTGTCTGTTTTTTAGCGTACACCTTCTTTGGTTTAGATGCACTAGGTGACCAAATTTCTGATCCTTTCGATGCACAACAAAATGACTTGCCCATCGATGCAATGAGCCGTAATATTGAAATCAACATCAGGGAAATTATGGATGAACAAGCACCACCACCGATTGAACCTATCGATGGTGTCTTGTTATAACCTATTGAACAAATAACTTATTTAGCAGAAAGTAGCCAAGGGGTATCAATTACCCATAGCTTTTGGTTAATTTCTGCTCGTAAGCCTTGCCAAAGCTCTTGATAAGTCACCCCCAAAACAGGGTGCTTATTAAAGGGAGATAATAATGAAAGTGGCAATAACACATACGCATTGGCTAAAACACCCGCGTAAGGTAATGTAACATGATCGAACTGACCAACGGTATCACCATAAAGCAATAAATCAATATCCAATGGAAGCGATTTACTACTCTTATCATAACGCCCATTCTCAACCTCTATTTCTTTTAGCTGTGCGCTTAAATCCAAAATAGATAATGATGTTTCACCCGTGACAACCAAATTATAAAAATTATTACTTTTAATCCCGACAGACTCACTCTCAAAAACAGGCGAACACTGCATTTTTTGTAAAATACCTGATAACGCTTGTAATGCATTATTAATATGCAATACCTGCTCTGTATTACTTCCTAAACCTAACCACACTTGTGTTAGCGACATCCGCGTTCAATCTCCACACCCACCCCTTTCGCTGTAGGCACAGCACCAGGTTTAGTGACTTTTAATTTAATCCACACAATTCCAAACTGCTGCATAAGTAATGTAGCCAAGCGCTCAGCAAAGGTTTCCACCAACTCAAAACGACTATTGGCTGCGAATTTTTCAACGGCTTCAGCGACCTTGGCATAATCCAACGCCTTAGAAATATCGTCATTTTCAGCCGCTAATTGATTATTCCACGCCATTTGTAAGTCAAGTAGTAAACATTGTGAAATCTTTTTTTCCCAATCATATACCCCAATTACCGTAGCTACCTCAATTTTTTCTATAAAAACTATATCCAGCATCACAATATCTCGCTACAATCAGCCAATGAAATAGGAATCACCCTTATGTTTTGGTTACTGCTTATTTTTTCATACTTTTTAGGCTCTGTCTCTTTTGCCATCATTATTTGTAAAGTAATGGGCAAAAAAGACCCTCGCCTATTAGGTTCAAAAAATCCTGGTGCAACGAATATGCTCAGGATTGCAGGCACGCGTCTGGCTATTTTAACGCTTATTGGCGACCTCTTAAAAGGAATATTACCCGTCATTATTGCCAAAGCACTGGATTTCACCTTAACACAACAAGCATGGATTGGACTAAGCGCAATTGTTGGTCATCTTTACCCTATCTACTTCAAATTTAGAGGCGGTAAAGGCGTAGCTACAGCCGCGGGTATGCTCCTTGTGACATCCCCAATGATTGGTATAGGCGCTATTACTGCATGGGGAATTACATTCTATATGAGTCGAATCAGCTCGCTATCTGCATTATTCGCATTATTTGCCACATTAATACTCACCCCCATTGTCGCTATGCCCATCCTCATCCCTGTCTTAATTCTTTGCTTACTCATCTTATGGCGACATCGTCGTAATTTACATGATCTTATAACAGGTCATGAGCATCATTTTTAACCAAACAAACATAACTAACCCATAAAAATATACAAAATTCATCATTCGTATTGTCATCCGTCAGTTGTACCTTATGTTTATTTGAAAACTTCTTTTTATGAATAAAACTTTAGGTTACCCTACAAAAAACTCAATATTCTTTTAAGCTGTCTTCAAAAATAATGCAAGGATGACATAGCCAATGTCTTAAGCATGATTAAGGGGAAAAGATGAATTCGTTTGTAATGACTGACCTTGCAAGCTGCATAGGTTGTAGAGCTTGTGAGGTAGCCTGTGTGATGTCTCACAATAGTGGCTATTTACCCGACACAGAAGAAGGCTTTTTGCCTCGAATAAAGGTCATTCAAACAGAACAAGCACAAACTGCTCTCACCTGCCGCCACTGTGAAAATGCACCCTGTGTAGAGGTTTGCCCCACCCATGCATTAATATGTCAAAACAATAGCGTACAGGTCTTGCAAGAAAAATGTATCGGCTGTAAAAACTGTATTATTGCCTGCCCATTCGGAGCTATTACACTGACGACAGCATCCGAAGGAAAAAGCACTCAACGAGCAAGTGCTTATAAATGCGACCTTTGCCAAGACAATCCAACAGGACAAGCTTGTGTCAATGCGTGTCCAACAAAAGCTATCCAACTGTTTAACCCTCTTAACATCACTGCTACTCAGCGACAAAAACAACTGTCCACAGCCACAGGAAAAAGAGAAAAAACCATTCAAAAATCCACAGCTGTTATCAATGCCTTAAAAGCAACACCGCGCCAAGATCCCACTAAAAAAGAGATGGCAATTAGAAAAGATACATTCTCAGAAATTTACAACAGCTTTTCTCAATGCCAAATAGCTGAACAAGGTAATCGCTGTGTCACTTGTGGCAACCATTCTTTTTGTGAATGGACATGCCCTTTACATAATCGCATTCCACAATGGATCAAACTAGGTCGTGAAGGTAAAATACTTGAGGCCGTCGAACTCTCACACCAATACAGTAGCCTACCTGAAGTTTGTGGCCGTGTCTGCCCACAAGATAAGTTATGCGAAGGTTCGTGTACACTAAAACGTCATGATCTGGGTTCAGTGACCATTGGCAATATCGAACGTTTTATTACCGATACCGCATTTGATATGGGGTGGAAACCTGATTTATCCTATGTTAAACCCACAGGAAAAAAAGTCGCTATTATTGGTGCTGGACCTGCGGGGATAGGCTGTGCTGATGTATTAAATCGCAACGGAATTAAAGCCGTTGTATTTGATAGACACCCTGAAATTGGGGGAATGCTCACCTTTGGAATACCCTCGTTCAAACTAGACAAATCCATTATGACCCATCGCCGTCATCTTTTTACAGAACAAGGCATTGAGTTTCACCTCAATACTGAGGTAGGCCATGATCTATCTTTTGACCATTTAATGAAGGATTATGATGCGATCTTTATTGCAGTAGGAACCTATACCTCCATGCGAGCCAATCTCGACAATGAAGAAGCACAAGGAATATACGATGCATTACCTTTTCTAACAGCAAATACCAAACACATTATGGGACTTCCTCAACGTCCTGAAGAACCTTACATCAACGTAAAAGATAAACAAGTTGTGGTACTAGGCGGTGGTGATACCGCAATGGACTGTGTAAGAACATCCATCCGACACCATGCATCCAAGGTAATCTGCGCCTATCGTCGCGATGAAGAAAATATGCCCGGCTCCAAAAAGGAAGTGAAAAATGCTCGTGAAGAGGGCGTTGAATTTCTCTTTAATGTCCAACCTCTCAAAATTGAACTCGCAGCCAATGGCAGCATTTGTGGTATAAAAATGATGCGTACCGAAATGGGGGCTCCTGATGCCTCTGGCCGAAGACATCCTATACAAATACCTGATTCAGCATTCCTACTGGAAGCCGATATTATCATCAAAGCATTCGGTTTTAGCTCCCACCCTATGCCGTGGCTAGCTAAATACGGAGTAAAACTTAATAGCAGAGGCACCATCATTGCCCCACGTGGTAATGGTCAATATTGCCAAACAACAAACTCGAAGATTTTCGCAGGTGGCGATGTTGTGCGTGGTGCTGATTTAGTCGTCACCGCCTTGGCTGATGGTCGTCGCGCAGCAGAAGGCATTATAAAATACCTAAAAGAGCCTCTACAAACCGCCGCTATTTCCAAACAAGAAAATACAGCATAGCCTGATAACGAATACGATTAAAAAGATAACCATTTCTAATTTCACTTGTATTCACTCATCAATTTGATTAGTATAAAAAAACTTTTCATCGTTTGGAGCAGTCCTGTGTAGTTTTCGCGTATGTTATTACTTACTTTCATTACCCAATGAGTAGTGCGCGACAGCAGGGATGGCTTTTATCTCTTGTTCTTCCCCCCCTTTTCTAAAATACCCGTTAGGCACTAACGCGCTACTTGCTGTTATTTTTCTTTTATCGTTAAGAGTCTAGAACATGTATGTATTAAAAAAAGAATGGTTGTCTAATATCCGTGGCGATATTTTATCAGGGATTGTAGTTGGACTAGCGCTTATTCCAGAAGCCATTGCCTTTGCCATTATCGCAGGGGTTGACCCTAAAGTAGCGCTTTATGCTGCCTTCTGCATAGCCGTTATTACCTCCATTGCAGGCGGTCGCCCTGGGATGATTTCAGCCGCTACAGGTGCAATGGCCTTAGTAATCACCAGTCTAGTTAAGGAGCACGGCGTTGACTACCTATTTGCCGCCACTATTTTATGCGGTTTTTTACAAATTATTGCCGGTTTTCTTAAACTTGGTAACCTGATGCGTTTCGTGTCACGTTCTATTGTCACAGGCTTTGTTAATGCCTTAGCCATCCTAATCTTTTTAGCACAACTGCCAGAACTAACCAATGTCACATGGCCTGTTTATGCCATGACAGCCCTTGGCCTTGCCATTATTTACCTATTCCCCTATGTGCCTAAAATCGGCAAAATTATTCCCTCCCCTCTGGTCTGCATCTTTGTTTTAACCCTGCTTTATACCTATTTGGGGATGGATATTCGCACCGTGGGTGATATGGGCACATTACCCAACAGCTTGCCTAGCTTTTTAATCCCTAACATTCCCTTCACCCTTGAAACACTGTGGATTATTCTGCCCTATTCCATATCACTTGCAGCGGTTGGTTTACTCGAATCCATGATGACTGCAACCATCGTCGATGAAGCGACTGATACCCCCAGTAATAAAAACCGCGAATGTAAAGGTCAAGGTATTGCTAACCTTGTTACTGGCTTCTTTGGCGGTATGGCGGGTTGTGCGATGATTGGTCAATCTGTTATCAATATGAAATCAGGTGGACGCACACGTTTATCCTCAATGGTTGCAGGGATTGAGCTGTTACTACTTGTCGTATTTCTACAAGATTGGCTAGCTAAAATCCCTATGGCGGCACTGGTAGCTGTAATGATTATGGTGTCTATTAGTACCTTTAGCTGGCGCTCAATTCTCGACCTCAAAAAACACCCACTCTCAACCAACATTGTTATGATAACCACCGTTGTTGTCGTCATTTGCACTCACAACCTTGCTTATGGAGTATTTATTGGGGTGTTGTTGGCCTCATTATTCTTTGCCAACAAAGTCGCACATTATGTGCATGCGGAAATATCACAACCGACTCCTGAGCATAAAATCTACGCCATCTATGGGCAGTTATTCTTTGCTTCCTCCAATAAGTTTATGCAACTCTTTGACTTACAAGAAGACCTTAAAAAGGTGACTATCAACCTTGAATATGCCCACTTATGGGATATTACTAGCATGAGTGCTCTTGATAAAATCGTAAACAAATTCAGACAAAAAGGAACTGAAGTCGAAGTGCTCGCCTTAAACAAAGCCAGTAAAACCATTGTTGATCACTTTGGCACTTACGACAAGCCCTAAACTCCTAAGGCATAGCAAATTGCTATGCCTTATTTAACTTCCTCTCAAACTTTGCTAAGATAAGTGTTTCAGGCTTTCATAGTAAAATACCATGTTTGATGCCATTCAAAAAAAACTCCCCCAAATAGAACAACAGCACCAGCTTACCCTCCTCTATGTTGCAGAAAGTGGTAGTCGTGCATGGGGCTTTGCCTCAACCGATAGTGATTACGATGTACGGGGTATATTTATCTATCCACGTCAAAACTACCTCGCCATTGACGCCCCTAAAGAAACTTTTGAATGGATTGAAAACCATTGGTTTGATGTGGGTGGTTGGGAACTCACTAAAACCCTGCGTTTACTCAGAAAATCCAATAGCGTATTATTGGAATGGCTACAATCCCCTATTGTCTATCGATCACAAGCTAATATTCAAGTAGAGCTACTTAATTTGGCACAACACTACTACCAACCCAAAGCGGCGTTATACCATTATCGCGGCATTGCTAAAACTGCTAGTGATGGCATGCAGGGCGAAACCATCAAACTCAAAAAATGGTTTTACTTATTACGGGCGCTGCTGGCAGCTCATTGGGCAGCAACACAAACCTC
>CAYNAM010000117.1:0-7544 GCA_964395065.1 uncultured Ventosimonas sp. | reverse complement strand
CTAAATTCTACTGGGGCGGCGCCCGTTCCTCCCTCTTTACCATCTACAACGATGAAGTCTGGTAATATTTTGGTTTTTAACATGGCTTTAACAATAGCGACGAACTCCCAAGGATGACCAATACAAATTTTAAAGCCTACGGGTTTTCCGCCACTTAACTCCCTCAGTTGTGCAATAAACTCCATAAGTTCTATGGGGGTTGAGAATGCACTGTGAGTCGGTGGTGATATACAGTCTTGGCCCATAGGAACTTCACGTGTAGAAGCAATTTCAGCAGTGACTTTACCTTTGGGTAACATGCCACCATGACCGGGTTTTGCCCCTTGACTTAATTTTACCTCTATCATTTTAATTTGTGGATTAGCGGCTTGTTCTGCAAAGCGTTGAGGATTAAATTTACCATCTTCGGTACGGCAGCCAAAATAGCCGCTAGCTATTTGCCAAATAAGATCACCTCCATGCTCTTTATGGTATGGACTTAGGCCACCCTCACCTGAGTCATGGGCAAAGTTTCCTTTTTGGGCACCTTTGTTGAGTGCACGAATAGCGTTGGCACTTAATGCACCAAAGCTCATTGCTGATATGTTTAAAAGAGATGCCGAGTAGGGTTGTGTGCATTGGTCGGTACCTATTTGAATACGAAATGACTCTGGGTCTTGAATGGGGGCGGGGCGAATAGAGTGACTGATAAATTCAAACCCTGTTTTATAAATATCTTCTACTGTCCCAAAGGCTTTATTCGCATCAATATTTTTTGCTCTGCGGTAAACCAGAGAGCGTTCTTGTCGACTAAAAGGTAATGCTTCTGTATCCGATTCGATTAAATACTGACGTATTTCTGGGCGAATATATTCGATGAGAAAGCGAAGATGACCTAAAATGGGGTAGTTACGACAAACAGAGTGTTTGGTTTGTGTAAGATCATAGATGCCTATAAGCGATAATAGCGCGCTGATAGTGGTAAAAATCCATAACCAATGATGGATCATTGTAAAAGGTGCGGTAATAACAGTAAACAAAATACAAAAAATAAAAAAACTATAACGGCTTAGTTGTAAATTTTTCATTATATTTCTCAAAAATCACGGTGAATTAAATAGTTATATTTAAAGGTTAATGAAGGATAATCTGGAAGACAGATTAGTTAAAAAGGGTCAGCTGTTCAATGATATCTTGTAAATCAATAACGCGTGTTCCTATACCTAATAATCTTACTGGCTTATTACCTCGTTCAAAGGCTTGTTTAAGTAGTGTCTGGTAACTATCAAGAGTACGGGGAGCACCTTTTTGTTCTATGGTTGTTTGTGTAAAATCATGAAACTTAACTTTTACAAAGGGTTTTCCTGTTTTATAGTTCTCATCTAAGCGTGCTATTCTATTATTTAACTCATCAATGAGCTCGGGTAGTTTTGTAAGACAATGTTGTAAGCTAGGTAAATCTTCCTGAAAGGTGCGTTCTACGCTAATAGATTGACGTCTTTGGGTTTTTACTGCTCGCTCATCGATACCCCGTGCAAGATGCCATAGCTTTTCTCCAAAATGTCCAAAGACTCTTAGTAGGTCGGCACGTCCCCATTGTCTTAAGTCGTAGCCGGTATAAATACCAAGGCGATTAAGCCTGTAGGCTGTTATTTTTCCTACGCCATGCAATTTATTAATGGGCAAGTGGGTAATAAAGCTATCTATTTGCTCAGGTGTTATAACGAATAAACCACTTGGTTTTTTCCAGTCACTGGCAATTTTTGCAAGAAACTTATTAGGAGCAACTCCAGCAGAAGCAGTGATACCTATTTCTTGATGAATGCGTTGTTGAATCATTTGGGCTATGTAAGTTGCACTATTATTATACAAAAGACTATCGGTGACATCCAAATAAGCTTCATCTAATGAAAGTGGTTCGATATGAGGAGTATAGTCTTGAAATATTTGATGGATTTCTTTAGATACAGCCCGGTATACATCGAACCTAGGGCGAATAAACAATAAGTCTGGACAAAGTTTTTGTGCTTTCTGAGAAGACATGGCAGAGTGTACACCATAGGCTCTTGCCTCATAGTTGCAGGTGGCGACAACACCTCGTTTGTTTGGCGCTCCTCCTACAGCAATAGGCTTTCCTAGCAATGATGGATCATCACGCATTTCTATCGATGCATAAAAACAATCACAATCAATATGAATAATTTTTCTTGGCGTAGGTTTAGTCATCGCTTCATTGTAAACTAGTATCACAAATAAAAAATATAATTAAAGTAACGCTTTGTTGAAGCGTTACAGATTGAGTGAGTTTATTCTCGGTAGTAATCATGTCGGTTAGCGCCATCGAAAGCGACCTGTTTTAAGGCAACACTTCTTGAAAGCTTAGAGTAGAACCGCAAGGACAAGGGTCATTTCTGCCAAGCTTTTCTTCTAAAACTTTACCATTGACGGTACGAACGAGGCCACGTTTAACTTGTGTTTCTGATGGGAAACCTTTGCGGCGTTTACTTGTTGGCTCGAAAAAAGCCTGTATTATTGAATGATCGCATGATAGTTCTCCTGATAAGTCCCAACAATAAAATGATTGTTGAATATTTTATTATAGGTATTTTTAATTTTTATTAAAGAGTTATTAAGACAAATTGATAGAAATTTTATTATAATCGATGATTCAATTATTTGTTGGCAAGGAATCTTCATGTCGCAACCTTACTATTTAAATCCTAAAAATGTTTCTCAATTAACAAGTTGGAATGCATTAGCTGAACACTTTCAGGAAATGCAGCAATTTGATATGCGTCAAGCATTTGCTGATGATACTAATCGTTTTAATGATTTTTCATTAGAGGGGTGTGGGTTACTATTTGATTATTCTAAAAACTTAATTACCAATAAAACAATAAAACTCTTGGTTGAATTAGCAACAGATGTAGGGCTTAGTACGGCAAGGGATGATCTTTTTTCTGGAAAGCTAGTGAATGCCTCTGAAAAAAGAGCTGCGCTTCATACTGCCTTGAGAAGACCATACGGCGATAAGGTATTTATGGATGGTGTTGATATTATGCCTGAAGTGCATAAGGTTTTACACCAGATGACAGAGTTAGTTAATCGTATTCATAATAATCTGTGGCGAGGTTATACAGAAAAAGCCATTACTGATATAGTTAATATTGGTATTGGTGGCTCATTCTTGGGGCCAATGCTTGTTTCTGAGGGGCTTCTTCCCTTTGCCCAGAAAGGTGTTACTTGCCATTATTTAGCCAATATTGATGGCAGTGAGTTTAAAGGACTGGTGAATAAGCTAAATGCAGAAACCACACTCTTTATTGTCTCTAGTAAATCATTTGGGACATTGGAAACGCTTAAGAATGCACAAGCTGCTAGGAGTTGGTTTTTGGCTAAAGGCGGTGCTGAAAAAGATCTAGCAAGGCATTTTATTGCGGTTTCCTCCAATGTAAAAGCTGCTGTTGAGTTTGGTATTGCTGAAGAAAATATATTCCCTATTTGGGACTGGGTGGGTGGACGTTACTCTTTATGGTCCGCTATCGGCTTACCCATCGCCTTGA
The DNA here is from genome assembly GCA_964395065.1 of uncultured Ventosimonas sp. GTDB lineage: Bacteria > Pseudomonadota > Gammaproteobacteria > Pseudomonadales > Pseudomonadaceae > Entomomonas. The sequence continues at coordinate 4,002 of CAYNAM010000117.1, read as the reverse complement.
GTGTGGGAATGTCTAATTTTAAAGAGTTGTTAGCTGGCGCTTACATGATGGATCAACATTTTTTAATGGCGCCTTTTGAAAAGAATATGCCAGTATTAATGGCGTTGTTAGGTGTATGGTACAGTAACTTTTTTAATGCACAAACTCATGCGGTTCTACCTTATGATCACAATTTAAGAGATTTTGTGCGTCATTTACAGCAGTTAGATATGGAGTCTAATGGTAAAAGAGTTCGACAAGATGGTACGGTATTAGATATTGATAGTGGCCCTGTATTATGGGGCGGTGTCGGTTGTAATGGGCAACATGCTTATCACCAGTTATTACATCAAGGAACCCGTTTTATTTCGGCTGATTTTATTGTACCTGTGGTAAGTGCTAACCCGCTTAATGACCATCACCAATGGTTGTATGCAAACTGTTTGAGCCAAAGCCAAGCCTTGATGTTAGGAAAAACTAGGCTGCAGGTTGAAGAGGAGCTAGCTATCAAGGGATATTCAGACGATGAGATAGCAAGATTGGCGCCTCACAAGGTGATTCCTGGAAATCGACCTTCGAACACTTTGGTGTTGGATCGTGTTAGCCCGCGTAGTTTAGGTGCATTGGTTGCTCTATATGAGCACAAAGTATTTGTGCAAAGTGTCATCTGGGGGATTAATGCCTTTGATCAATGGGGTGTTGAGTTAGGAAAAGAGTTAGGTGTGTCTGTTTATAAAGGACTAACAGAGTATCAGCCAGATAAGGCTGAAGATGCTTCTACACAAGGGTTAATTAATTATTTCCGTAATTTACACCGGGGGTAAATAAGAAAAGCTGTTTACTGTTTGTTTCGATACTGTACAAACTTGGTATACTCCTTGCTTATTATGGTTTTCCATATAACTATAATGAGGCGGTATAATGTATCGGATACAGTTAGTTTCTTCTCTTTTTCTTCTTTTAGGTGCCCTATTTGTTAATACGCAAGCAAATAGCTTTCAAACTCCCCCTAAAATAACAGGAAAATATTGTGATACTCCCTCACGTTGTTTAAACCCAATTGCACAGAATGGAATGGTTGTTTCGCCTAATTATTTGGCAACACAAGCAGGGATGGAAATTCTTCAAAAAGGTGGTAATGCTGTTGATGCGGCTATTGCAGTAGCCGCAACTTTGTCCGTTGTATATCCCCAAATGAATACGATAGGGGGCGATAATTTTTGGATTATTTATAATGCAAAAACAGGGACGATTACAGGATTAAATGCGAGTGGACGTTCAGGTGAGAAAGTCACCAGAGCGTTTTATAAAGCGAAAGGATTTTCCAAAATACCAAGCCGAGGCTATTTGTCAGCAAATACTGTTCCTGGCGCTGTGTCAGGGTGGGATGAGGCTTATCGTTATGCTTTTAGATCGATGAGGCGTTCTATCGCGTGGAAAGATTTGTTTTTGCGAGCTATCTTTTATGCTGAGAAAGGTTTCCCTGTTACTTCAAGTTTAAATTATTGGTCTACCGTGAATATTGATACGCATGATCAAGAGTTTCGTAATTTACAGCGTTTTCCAGAGTTTAAACGAGTATTTTTGAAGGCGGATGGTGGTGCTTATCAGATTGGTGAGTTGATGAAGCAACCTGATTTAGCTAAAACATTAACAATAGTAGCTAATCAGGGGGCTGCCAGCTTTTATAGGGGGCCAATTGCTAAAAAAATTGTTAATGATTTACAAGCCAATGGCGGCGTGTTAACGCTAGATGATTTTGCCAGGCATAGAGCGACTTGGGTTGCACCGATACATGTTAACTACCGTGAGTATGTTGCTTATAATTTACCACCAAATACTCAAGGAATGGCCTCTTTAGAGATTTTAAATATTCTAAATAATTTTAATATTAAGAAGTTAGGTGAAGGTAGCGCAGATTATTATCATTTATTGGTTGAAGCTACTAAACAGTCTTTTGTCGATCGTGATAAGTATTTGACTGACCCATATTTTAATAAAATACCTTTAACGTTTTTATTATCAAGACGGCATGGGAGAGAACAGTCTGCACAAATAGATATGACGAGAGCGAGTATTAATATTAAGCCTTTGGATCCAAAAGGTGACACTGTTTGGTTTGGTGTGGTTGATGCTGACGGCAATGCCGTGTCTATTATTCAAAGTATTTATTATGATTTTGGTTCAGGGATTGTTGCGAAAGATACGGGGGTTTTATTGCAAAATCGAGGAAGTTTTTTCTCTCTCGATCCTACAAATGTTAATCGACTCGAACCTAATAAGCGCACTTTTCATACCTTGAACCCTGCGATGTTATTAAAGAATAATAAACCTTATTTAGTTTATGGAACGATGGGGGGGGAGGGGCAACCTCAAACACAAGCCGCGATTGTTACGCGTATTGTTGACTTTGGTTTTTCTCCGCAAGATGCGATTAATGCCCCTCGCTGGCTATTGGGTCGGACTTGGGGGGCATCATCAAATGATTTGAAAGTAGAAGGGCGTATTGATCAATCGGTTGTTGATGAGTTAGCAAAGCGAGGTCAACCTATTAATGTTGTTGAGGACTATACAGATACAATGGGGCATGCTGCTGCAATCTTAATAGATTCTGACAATGGTATGATGTATGGTGCCACAGATCCTCGTGGGGATGGCGTGGCAGCAGGGTATTAATCTAAAATAGTGGGCGGTTGATCTCAAACTAATGGATTTGCGTGGCAATAATTTCTAAAATACCATTGATGATAAATTGTACGCCCATACAAATAAGTAAAAAGCCCATGAGCCTTGAGAGAGCTTCGACTCCTCCCTTACCTAATAGTTTCATAATGGCATTAGCACTGCGTAAACATCCCCATAAAATAAGCGAAACAATAAAGAATGTTAGGACAGGCGCTATTTTTAGTAAAAGTGCAGAGTATTCAGTATTGTCTCGTATTGTCGATGCAGTACTGATAATGAGGGCAATTGTTCCAGGGCCGGCTGTACTCGGCATGGCTAGAGGAATAAAAGCAATACTCTCTTTATTTTGATTTTGTAAGTCATCGTTTGTTGTTTTAGTGATGTCATGGACGAGTTCTTTTACTGGGAAGAGCATTTTAAAACCAATCAAGGCTACGATGAGTCCACCTGCAATTCGTAAACCAGGAATTGAAATACCAAAGGTGTTCATAACCAGCTGCCCACCGAAAAAAGCAACCATCATAATAATGAAAACATAAATGGCAGCCATGCGTGCTTCACGGTTAATTTGTTTTGTTGTCATCCCTTGAGAGAGCCCTAATAATAGAGCAACGGTTGTAATAGGGTTGGCTAGGGGGAGTATAATGATAAGGCCTAGGCCAGTAAGTTTTATGAGTTCTATAAGCGAGGTCATAAGGGTATTTGCCTTTTGTCAGTTATTTGCAAAAAGTAAAGTTAAGACTTTAATGTTTTTTCATTGTATTTAAAACTACGTGGAAAGTAGGTTAATGTATCGGGATTTGTCAGTCGATAGAGCTGTGCTGGTCGATGCGTAGCTGGTCTCATTTTATTAGGAATGGGGGTTACTAAATTAGTGGACAAAATACGTGTTCTAAATGAGCTTTTATCAAGAGGGCGATTAAGTACTATTTCGTAAACTTTTTGCAAGTCGGGTAGTGTAAACTCATCAGGTAATAAGTAGGCGGGTAGCGAGGTGTATTCTACTTTTGCATGGAGTCTTTGAATGGCAAGTTCCAATAAATCATTATGGTCAAAGGCAAGCTGTTTCTTTACTTGATTGTCTACAAGAGGAAACCATGCTACCTCTGCTGCATTACCGCCTTTTTGTAGGATGACCTTATCCGCGTTTAATAGTGCAAAGTAAACATGGGTGATAGACCACTCTCTAGGGTCGCGGTCTTTACTACCCCAGGCGCCTACTTGTTCAAGGTAAGGGCTGTTTACATTCGTTTTTTCTTTGAGTTTGCGCCGTGCGCAACTGTTTACGTCCTTATCAATATCAATATCTAAAGAACCACCGGGTAAGGCCCACTTCTC
>CAYNAM010000116.1:0-7610 GCA_964395065.1 uncultured Ventosimonas sp. | reverse complement strand
AACGGGTTTGCCCATTAAATGGGAATAAAGCATAAATAAGTAACAACAGTCCAACGGCCTTTATAAAGAGGCACAATAAGGAGCTATATTTTTTTGTGGGAGAGTAAATGGCTAATAATCCACCAATGGCCAGTTCGAAAAAGCGTGAGGGTAATAGATAGTAGGAAGCAGAAGCAAAAAGATTTGTTGCATAGTCTGAGACTATTAATGTAGTAATAAAGATAAGCAAGAGTAAAAACAAAACATGGCTAGGTTTGGGTGTTATTTTTGTGATAATGACCAATAAGATTGGCCAAATTAAATAGAATTGTTCTTCAACACCTAAAGACCACGTATGTAATAAGATTGCTTCATTAGTATTAGCAGAAAAATAGTTACCATATTCTCGCCAAAAATAAATATTGGATAATCCTGAAATGCTGGTGAGCGCGCCATTAGTTAATCGTATAAGGTCAGCAGGGGATAAAATAATTAATCCACAACAGATAGAAACAGTAATAACGTTAAGTAAGGCCGGTGTAATTCGGTTGATTCTTTTTTTATAGAATGTACCAAATGAAAACGTATTGGTTTTTAATGCATGATAAATATGGGATGTAATCAGAAAACCCGAGATAACAAAAAAAATATCAACACCAACAAAACCACCTGATAATAGATTTTTATCTAAATGATGAATGATAACAGACAAGACAGCAATTGCTCTTAATCCATCGATGTCTTTACGATAGTCCTTGGGTGTTTTATTTATCATTACGTAGGTGCTTAAAACTGAAGATATGGCAAGCTATTATTCTACCATTTAGTAACAATTTAAGCCTCTTTTTATGAAGAGCCCCGTCAGTTAGTTATCCCTATTCTCTGTATAGATGATGTACATCAAATGATTAGGTTAAGATATAAAATACTATATGTTGTATATTATTTTTGTATTTTTACTATATATAGGTATTTCCATGAGTGAGCAGCAGTTCAGACTTCCCAGTAATATTCGTAAACGTGATGGACATATTGCTATTTTTGATGCTGAAAAAATAGAGCATGCTATCGCGAAAGCGGGACAAGCAACGGGGGAGTTTAAAGCTGAACAAGCTACTCAATTAACGGGCAAAGTATTAGAAAAAATTGCAGGTAATGATTTATTAAATATTGAAACGGTACAAGATTACGTTGAACGTATATTAATGGAAGCAGGGTATTTTAATACAATGCGCGCTTATATTGTATACCGTGAACAACACAACCGCTTAAGACAAGATCATAAAACCCTCATTGATGTGTCTGCCTCAATGAATGAGTATTTAAACCGTGAAGATTGGCGTGTTAGAGCAAATGCAAACCAAGGGTATTCATTGGGTGGTTTGATTTTAAATGTATCAGGTAAAATTACTGCAAATTATTGGTTAGACGAAGTGTATGCTCCTGAAATAGGTGATGCACACCGGGTAGGTGATTTGCACATCCATGACCTTGATATGTTAGCAGGGTATTGTGCGGGTTGGTCACTACGTACTCTATTATTTGAAGGTTTTAACGGTGTGCCGGGGCGTGTTGAGGCAGCTCCTCCTAAACATTTATCGAGTGCTTTGGGGCAAATGGTTAATTTCTTAGGAACGTTACAAAATGAATGGGCTGGTGCTCAAGCCTTTAGTAGCTTTGATACCTACCTTGCTGCTTTTATCCGTAAAGATAATCTAAGCTACGAACGTGTTCGTCAATCGATTCAAGAGTTTATTTATAATCTGAATGTGCCTTCACGTTGGGGGACACAAACACCGTTTACGAATTTAACGTTTGATTGGGTATGCCCCGAAGATCTACGTGAGCAAGTGCCTATTGTGGGTGGTGAAGAAATGCCATTTACTTATGGTGATCTACAAGTAGAAATGGACATGATTAACCGCGCATATATTGAGGTGATGCAGGAAGGTGATGCATATGGTCGGATTTTTACATTCCCTATCCCTACCTATAATATCACTCATGATTTCCCTTGGGAGAGTGAGAATGCGACCCGTTTGTTTGAAATGACAGCCCGCTATGGCTTGCCTTATTTCCAAAACTTTTTAAACTCCGATCTTGCGCCTAACTTAGTGCGTTCTATGTGTTGTCGTTTACAGTTAGATGTTCGTGAGTTATTAAAACGTGGTAATGGCCTATTTGGTTCAGCAGAGCAAACAGGTTCGTTAGGCGTGGTAACTTTAAACTGTGCACGTTTAGGGTACTTATATAAAGGTAACAAACAAGCACTTTATCAACGCTTAGATGAATTATTAAACTTAGCAAAAGACAGTCTAGAAGTTAAGCGTAAGGTTATTCAACGACACATGGATAATGGTTTGTATCCTTACACAAAACGTTATTTAGGCACATTACGTAATCATTTCTCAACCATTGGTGTCAATGGTATTCATGAGATGATTCGTAATTTTACAGATGACCAAGAAGGGATTCATACCGCTCAAGGCCACCAATTTGCGATTGAATTCTTGGATCATGTACGTGCTAAACTGGTTGAATTCCAAGAGCAGACGACTCATTTATATAATTTAGAGGCAACGCCTGCTGAAGGAACAACGTATCGTTTTGCAAAAGAAGATAGAAAGCGTTTCCCTGATATTTTACAGGCAGGCGAAGGTGAGGGTAGTTATTATACCAACTCTTCTCAACTCCCTGTAGGCTTTACCGATGATCCTTTCCAGGCCTTAGAAATGCAAGATGATCTGCAAACTAAATATACTGGCGGTACAGTGTTGCATTTGTATATGGCAGAGCAAATTTCTTCTGCTCAAGCGTGTAAGCGTTTGGTACGTAATGCATTATCTAAATTCAGACTACCTTATTTAACGGTAACACCAACCTTTTCAATTTGTCCTACCCATGGTTATTTGGCAGGTGAGCATGAGTATTGCCCAAAATGTGATGAGGCGTTATTACAGCAACAAAGCGCGCAGGTTACTAAAGATTGTAGTAACTGTTAATTATTTTTTATGTAATAGAAGTGAGAAAATACAATGATGAAGCAACAATTACCTGAAAATCAAAGACAACGTTGTGAAGTATGGACACGAGTAATGGGGTATCACCGTCCTGTGAGTGCGTTTAACCTTGGTAAGCAATCAGAACATAAAGAACGTCAGCATTTTTCTGAGCAAACAATGACCAAGCATTGTTCGCAATAGTTTATTGGGATAACTTGTAGGAGTCATTATGAGCACTTTCGCCCATCTCTCAGAAACGACTTGTAATGCTCCTATCAAGTTATACCCTCTTTTACATATTGGTGGTTTTGTTCCTCTGACTACGTTGGATTATCCTGACCATTTATCTTGTGTTATCTTTTGCCAAGGTTGTGCATGGCGGTGTCGTTATTGCCACAACAGTGATCTAATTCCTGCGCGAGCAAATAATGAGTTGGCATGGGATAGTATTATCAGTTTCTTGGAGCGGCGCCAAGGTTTATTGGAAGGGGTCGTATTCAGTGGGGGGGAACCTACATTGCAACGAGGGTTATTAAAAGCCATAGAGCAAGTGAAATCCATGGGATATTTAGTTGGATTACACAGCGCTGGCATTAATCCTAGGCAATTTAAACAGATTGTTAATACAGTCGATTGGGTTGGTTTTGATATTAAAGCGTTACCAGAAGATCATCAAAATACGACCTGTGTTGCAGGGAGTGGTGATGCTAACTGGTTAAGTTTGCAGTACTTATTAGAGAGTCAAACGGATTACGAAGTACGCACAACCGTGCATTGGCATTTGATGTCTGTTGAGCAACTAAAGCAAATAGGCGATCGGCTACGTGTTAAAGGGGTTGAGCGATTTGTTGTTCAATTAGCAAGAAGCCAACGTGTTCTGGATAAAGACTTACCTGTTGCTTATCCATGTGCTGACCAAAAAGCCTTATGGGACTACTTTCAAACATTATTTCCAACATTCATTTTACGAGATGCTTAAGAGCCTTTCGTTTAAATACTGAACAATTCCTTAACTATTGTGGATTGTATTGATGCGGTAGGCGAACAAAATACAGTTTATCCTTTCTAATAATACTCATAATATTTTTAATAAGGAAATAAGAATGAAATTAAGTACTTGCTTATTGTTTGTCTCTCTTGTCTCTGTCAATTATGCCATTGCTAATGATCAATGGGGATATCAAGGTAATATTTCCCCTGAACATTGGGGTGAAATTTCAAAAGATTTTTCTACATGTAAAGTGGGTAAACATCAATCCCCCATCAATATTGCTACTTCTAAAAAATTACATCACCATGAGTTAAGTTTTCATTACGATTTAACTGGCGAAGAGTTAGTCAATAATGGTCATACTGTTCAGATTAATGTAAACAGTGATAATGATTATTTAATCTATAAAAATGATAAGTATTATTTAAAACAATTCCATTTTCATACCCCAAGTGAAAATCAAATACATGGCAAGTCCTACCCGTTAGAAGTTCATTTTGTCCACGCTAATAAAGAAGGTAAGCTATTAGTATTGGCTATTATGGCTAATGAAGGTAAAGCGAATCAAGAGTTAGCCAAAGCATGGAGTGTTGTATCGGATAAGCAGAACCAAGCAGTTGCGGTAAAAGATGCATTTGATATCAGTAAGTTTATTCCTGCTGATCATGGGTATTATCATTTTGACGGCTCATTGACAACACCCCCTTGCACAGAAGATGTTAATTGGCTTATTTTAAAAACTCCTGTGGAAGTGTCTAAAGAGCAAATAGCAAAGTTTGCAGCATTATTAAAAGACCACCATAACAATAGACCCATTCAACCAATCAATGACAGAGAAGTTGATGAAGAGTAGGGGGGATAAAATTAAAGCGTCTATTAAAAAGTAGGCGCTTTTTTATGAGTGGCTGTTTATAATCTAATGATGACTGAGATAGATACCCCTAGATTACTTTTGAGACAATGGCAAGACAGTGACTATCAACCATTCGCTCGCTTAAATGCTGACGTTGATGTGATGGCTCATTTTCCAACAACGTTAGATGAAGATGCCAGTAATCAAATGGCTAATAAATGCCGACAATTGATTAATGATAATGGTTGGGGATTTTGGGCGGTAGAGTTAAAAGAAAATAGGGCGTTTATTGGTTTTGTTGGTTTGCATAGGCCAACCATAACGTTACCCTTTACCCCTTGTGTTGAGGTGGGCTGGCGCTTAGTAAAGGCTTATTGGGGTAGGGGGTTGGCAACCGAAGCAGCGAGAGAAGTATTGGCGTTTGGCTTTATGACATTGGGTTTGGATGAAATTGTTTCTTTTACAGCGATATCTAATAAACCATCAGAAGCTGTTATGAAACGGTTACATATGGATTATAAAGGTCTCTTTGAACATCCCTCTTTAGCTAAAGAGTCACCTTTGTTGGAGCATCATTTATACGGTCTCACTAAAGCGAAATGGCTTAGTTCAAAATAACCTGTTTGGCCCCTCTCACACTATTAATAAACAGTATTTGCTCTGCATTTAAAACATCGTCTTTGTACAAAACTTGTTCATGGATAAAACCGTTATTTAACAAGTATTGCCGTAATGTACCTGCTAAAAGTCCTGAGTGAATGGGAGGTGTTAGCCATTGTCCTTTGCTTAAAATAACCACGTTGCCATTAACGAACTCCGTCACTTGCCCCTGTTCGTTAGTTAGTAAATAGTCTTGGTTTGGTTGGGTTAGTGCAGGGTAAAATTCTCGGCGCGTTGTTTTATGATATAACAGGGTATTTGAGCTGTTGACTGCGTGTTCACACCATTGGGCTTGTAGTGGTTGTTCACTAAACACAATAGGCACTGCTTCGCAATCAATCTCACCTTTTTTATTAAGCAATAACCTAACTTTATAGGTTCCTAATGGATATTGATTTGCTAGTGAGTTAAGGTGATGTTTGAGTTGGATGTAGTTAAATACAAAGTTAAAGTAATGAGCTGAGTTCTTTAAGCGTTGTAAATGTAAGGCTCGTAAAAAAAACTTTCCTTCTATTAATAATAAGCTTTCTAATAATTGGTCGGGGAGGTGGTTAGTGGTAAGTACTTTAGTTTTAGCGAGTACTTCTTGGTATTCGTTACCGACGGTTGAGTTCCAAGTAATACCCCCACCCACACCATAGCATGCTTGTTGTGTTTTCTTATTGACGGAGATAGTTCTGATAGCGACATTAAACGTTGCTTCATGACTTGGTGTCATAAATCCTATAGCACCACAGTAGGCTTCTCTTGGAGTTTTTTCTAACCGAGTAATCACCTGCATAGCACTAGCTTTAGGTGCACCTGTAATAGAACCACAAGGAAACAGTGCCTTGAATACATCAAGTAAAGTGGTATTGGATTTTGTTTCAGCCGTAATGGTTGATGTCATCTGCAAAACAGTGGGGTACTTCTCAATGGTAAAAAGTGCGGGGACTTTAACGGTATTGAGGTGGGCTATTTTGCTGATATCATTGCGCAGCAAATCAACAATCATTAGATTTTCTGCTTGGTCTTTTGCTGAACTTGCTAAGGTATCTGCTTGTTGTTTATCTTCTGATAAGGTTTTACCTCGAGCAATTGTTCCCTTCATTGGTTTAGTGGTAATGACTCCATTTTTCCAATGAAAGAATAGTTCTGGTGAAGCAGAAAGTAATTGGAAGTGTTTGGTATCTAAATAAGCGCAGTAGTTGGCTTGTTGGGCATGGCAAATTTGTTTGTAGTAAGCGTAACTTTGCTCTATGGGTAATGTTGAATTTAAACGAACCGTGTAATTGACTTGATAAACATTGCCTTGAGCTATTTCATCATGTATTGACTCTATGGATTGCTGATAGGTGAGTGGGGTAGTATCTATTTGCCAGTCAGGTACTACTTGTAAAGGTTGGTTTTGTTTAAGAGGTATTTCTGTTGGTTTATCAAAAACACCAAACCATACCAACGGCATCTCACCCGTTTGATGAGTGGATAAATAATTGGTAAATGCTGAAGCTGCCTCGTAAGCAACATAGCCTGCAATATAAAAGCCATCATCAACTGCTTGTTGCAGTTGGTGAAAGCAGTCAATAACTTCATCTAAATGATAAGCTTCTATAATCTTTAAAGGATGACAGAAGTTGATAGGTAGGCCGTTGAAATCAAATGCAAGGTGTATCAAGGATAAACCTATATTTCTAATGTCCAGTTGTAATCAATGGTCAATGGCGCATGTTGTGAAAAACGTGGCTGGCGCGATAAGCTAAAATCTCTAACAATACGGCGAAGTCCAGGGGTTAATAGTTGATAGTCAAAACGCCAACCCATGTTTAATACTTCTGCTTGTTCGCTTTCTGGCCACCAAGTAAACAGATTGGTTTCGCGCGTTAGCTCACGCATAGCATCAACATAACCGAGGTCAGCAAAAATATCGTCTAGCCAAATACGCTCATCGGTTAAGAATCCAGGAAGTGCTTGGCATTCACGCCAGTTCTTTACGTCTAATTTTTGATAAGCGATATAAAGAGACGCACAATAAATATATTCACGGCGTTTGCGGCGCTGTTTGATAAGATATTCAGTAAAATTTTCCATGAATGAAAACGTTTCATCCAGCTGTTGCTCATCTTCTTGACCGGTTGGAAATAACAAA
>CAYNAM010000115.1:0-7618 GCA_964395065.1 uncultured Ventosimonas sp. | reverse complement strand
TATTTACAACAAGATCATATGCTCCCACATTTTCTAGGCCAAGCACAACCTCCAATGTAGGATAATGTATTTTTAAGCGCTCTGCTAATGACTTACATGAGTCAATATTAAGGTCACTTAAACATAATGTTGAAACACCTGCTCCGGCTAGTGATGCTGCAATTGCTCGACCAACCCCACCAGAGCCAATCACAATGGCTTTTTTATCTTTTGGATCAAAACCTTTGCGTTTAATCCCTCTTACAAATCCCTCACCATCAAACATATCACCAAGCACTTTACCATCACTTGATAGTTTAAGAGCATTACAAGAACCTGCTACTTGTGCAGTAACACTCAACTCGTCAGCTAAAGTAATTGCAGCTACCTTATGTGGCATGGTAACCAAAGATCCTTTAAAGTTATTAATTTGCGTCATTGCTTTAAAAACATTAGCAAAGTTTTCTGATTCAACTTCAATAGGAATAAGTACCATATTAATATTTTGCTTCCTTAAATGAGGGTTGTAAATCATAGGGGATTTTACACTGCGTATTGGATTTCCCATTAAAGTTAAAAACTCAGTCTGACCATTAATTATCATTATATTTATTCTCCAACGCTATTTTTATTTAATTAGTAAAATATTGAGTATTCTAATTTTTATAGAGGTTGAATGTAGCACAGCATCATTTGTTATAAATACAACATTAATCATCTATCAGCTATAACAAAATAATAGAATATCATTCCAAAAAATAAAACCCTAAAAATAACATTTTGTTATTTTTAGGGTTTTTATGATCTAATAGTATCTAATGAGGAAGTCCAACATAGTTTTCAGCCAATGAGTAAATCGCATATTCAGAATTCATTAAATGATTAAACTCTGCCTCTTGCATTTTACGAGTAAAAGGATCTTGATTATCAAAACGATGTAATAAATTTGTCATCCACCATGAAAAGCGCTCCCCAGCCCAAATACGACGTAAACATTTTTCAGAATAATGATCCATCCCTAACTCTTTATGCTCAATAAAATACTCCATTAAAGCATCTGCCAAATACAGTACATCACTAGCAGCCAGATTAAGCCCCTTAGCACCTGTGGGTGGAACAATATGCGCAGCATCACCTGCTAAAAATAAACTTCCATAACAAAGAGGTTCAGAAACAAAGCTTCTAAGTGGCGCAATACTCTTTTCAATACTTTTACCAGTTACCAAGTTTTTGCGTGCTTCTGGGTATAAACGTAAGCTTAACTCCTCCCAAAAACGATCATCAGACCAATCTTCAATCTTTTCGGTTAAAGGAACCTGTAAATAATAACGACTCCTCGTGGCAGAGCGCTGGCTACTTAGTGAAAAACCACGCGGGCTATTACTGTAAATCAGTTCTTCTGCTACAGGTGGAGTATCGGACAGCAACCCCAACCAACCAAAAGGATAAATACGCTCATAATTCTTTTGAACTTTCTCTGGAATTGCTTTGCGGCTTACACCATGAAAGCCATCACACCCGACAACAATACGACTATGAATAGTTTTTTTCTCACCATTTATTTCAAATGATACGGATGGCTTCTCTGTTTCAATATCATGAATTTGTACATCATCCACACCATAAAAAGAAAGTGCAGAAGACTTATTTCTTGCCTCCATCAGGTCTCTCGTTACCTCTGTTTGCCCATAAACAACAACGGAACGATTAATCGTTTTCTGAAAATCAATCCTCAAATGTTTATCATCATAAACTAACTCAATACCATGATGAGGAATACCCTCTTTATGTAAACGTTCAGCAACCCCAATCCGCTCCAACCCTTGAACCGTGACGCTCTCTAAAATACCTGCACGAATACGCTCTAAAATATAGGGCTGATCTTTACGATCAAGTACAATATTATCGATTCCTTCTTTCGTTAGCAGTTCCCCTAATAACAATCCTGCAGGGCCTGAGCCAATAATAGTTACTTGTGTTTGCATCTTCTTCACCTTTTATATTTATTTTTATGTTTACTATTTCTATTAAAACTAATAAGACTTGACTGCGAAAACGTTAGGAACGATTACTTGATCTTTAGTCTTATAAAACTTTACCTTAATCATTAATGCAATCGCAGATAAGAGTGCAGGAATAGCTAAAATAAAGAAAATATGCTGTAACGAAACATCTTTACTGATTAAATAGGCCACTAAAAATGATCCGGCGATACCACCGAAACGTCCTAACCCGAGCATCCAAGAAACACCTGTCGTACGACCAGAGGTAGGATAAAAACTTGCAGCGTACGCGGGCATTGATGACTGTGCTGTATTCATAACGAGCCCAGAAAGAATAATAATCACTACTAAGACAATAACATGAAGCCCAACCACAAGACCGATTAAAGCGACACTAACAGAAGTTAATAACCAAAAAGAAATGATTAACTTGTGCTTGTTATAACGATCCATCAACCAACCATTTGCAATAGCCCCTAAACCACCTAATGCAAATAAGCCAGTGACCATTGTTCCTAAACCAGCAGGCATATTAGCTTCTTTAAATAATAGAGGCATCCAGTTCATTACACCATAGAAAATAACCAACCCCATAAAATAAGTTAGCCATAACGCCATAGAGCCTAATGCATAATGTTTTGAAAGCACAACAGCAATCCCATTTTTACCATGACCAACCTCAGGTTGTGTTTCTTCCAAATAGAACGAAGATACATCATTAGCACGAGTAGAAATTTTACTTAATATAGTTTTAATTTGTTTACTTTCTTGATTTTTAAGTACCAAATAACGAACGGATTCAGGCAATAAAAAGAACATCGCTACAAGTAAGAGTGTAGGTGCAATAGCCCCTAACCAAAGAACACTTCGCCAACCTAATTCTGGAATCATCCACGCCGAAACAAAACCACCAATAGCAGCTCCAAGAGGAAAACCACAAAACATGGTATTTACTAAAAAGAAGCGTTTTTTCTCAGGGCAATACTCACTCAATAACGTAACCGCATTGGGCATAGCCGCACCCAAGCCAATACCTGTAACAAACCTAAATAACTCTAACCACCCTAAAGAAGAAGCTAATGCTGAAGCATACGAGCCTGCTGCAAAAATTATCACCGATAAAATCAATACTTTTTTACGGCCTACTTTATCAGCCACGGGACCAAAACAAACCGCACCAAAGGCCAAACCTAATAACGCTGCGCTTAATACGGATGCAAGATCCGCCTTTTCAATTCCCCACTCTGTAATTAAACTGGGAGCAATATAACCAATAGCAGCAGTATCAAAACCATCAAATAGCGCTACTAAAAAGCATATTGTAAAAATAGTTATTTGAAATACTGACAACTTTTCAGTATTCAAAAAATGTTGGACATTTTCTTTTTTTAATGTATTAGTCATCATTTACTACCTCTAGCAGATTAACTGCCCTATACTTAATTATTTTTATACTGTTTAAGTATCTTACGTAACAACCTGAACTAGATATAGATAAAAAAATATCTATTAGATATGTTGTTTTTGCATATCTATAGAACGGATATACAAAAAAAGAATTCTATTCTTATTTATAAACCTATACTTTATTGCAAACGCATTATTTATAAAAATCAATCATTATGGGAATGCGATTTATTATTTTAAGAATAAAAAAACCCACACCTATATCAATCACAGTGATGATACAGATATGGGAAACGCCAAATCGTTATGGAGAAATGTAATAATTACTTTAGTTCATCAGGAAATTTTTCAGTATCAATCTCGGCAAAAGTTGCTTTTGCATAACGTGTGCCTTTTACTGTTTGCTGATTAATCAGCTCACCAGCTTTAGCTAACACCTCGTTACAGAGTGTTAACTCTGTCGTAGCAATGTCCTCTTCCAAGTGGGGAATTTTAGTAATTCCTGGAATAGGAATAATCACATCGCTTTTTGCTAGCAGCCAATACAATGACAATTGAGCCGTCGTACAACCAGCCTCATTTGCTAACTGTAAAAGTTGTTGATAGAGCATCTCATTCTGCTGCCAGTACGGTTCTTGAAAACGGGGCATTGCAAGACGAATATCTTTTTCAGGCAGACTACTTACATTCAGTTGAGTAGCCAAGAAGCCGCGTCCAACAGGGCTAAAAGCAACAAGATTAACTCCTAGTTCCTCACAGGTTTGCAACAATCCAAGCTCAGGATTACGACTCCACAATGAATATTCATTTTGTACTGCTGCAACAGGATGTATAGCATAGGCTTTACGTAAACTTTCTGCAGATACTTCTGATAAACCAACATGTCGAATTTTACCCTCTTTAACAAGGTCTGCTAAAGCTCCTACACTGTCTTCAAATGGGACATTAAAGTCACGACGATGCAAGTAATACAAGTCTAAGTAATCAGTAGACAAGCGCTTTAAACTTTCTTCACATTGTTTTTTAATTGTTTCAGGTCGTCCATCAATGACACGCTTGCCATTAACTCCCGCCATACCACATTTACTTGCTAAAAAAATATCAGCACGCCTTGCTTTTAAACCAGACTGACCTAACAAGGCCTCATTTGCACCAAAGCCATAAAGGGTTGCTGTATCAAAATGATTAACCCCTAAGTCTAACGCTTTTTGGATAAGTGCTTTAGCTTCATTTTCAGGTGTAGGATGATTATAAGCATGGCTTAGATTCATGCACCCTAAGCCAATACTCATGATCTCTTGATTTGCTAATTGTCTGGTTTTAAACATGGCTAACCTCTATTGATTATTTAATTGCTGTTCAAGTTCCCCTAATACATGGTAACAGTTAATCACACTGGCTACACTCGAATTAGGCTCGCGCCCTTCATGAATGGCAGCGAAGAACTCTCGATCCTGTAGTTCAATGCCATTCATGGATACAGCAACCTTACTCACATCAATTTTTTCGTCTTTACCATTGTACAAATCATCGTAACGGGCAAGATAAGTTCCTGTATCACCAATATAACGAAAGAATGTACCAATAGGCCCATCATTATTAAAGGATAATGATAGGGTACAAATGGCACCATTCTCAGCCAATAACTGGATAGACATATCCATCGCAATACCTAGCTCAGGATGAATAGGCCCTTGAATCGCATTGGCTTTAACAACCTTTGATCCCGTTTGGTATTGGAACAAATCGACAGTATGCGCTGCATGGTGCCATAATAAATGATCGGTCCATGAGCGGGGTTGCCCTAATGCATTGATATTTTTACGACGAAAGAAATAAGTTTGAACATCCATTTGCTGAATATGAAACTCGCCTTTCTCAATGCGTTGATGAACCCATTGATGAGAAGGATTAAAGCGACGAGTATGCCCGACCATAGCAACCAAGCCACTCTCTTTTTGAACTTTCAAAACCTCTTCCGCATCTTTCCAACTATCGGCTAAAGGAATTTCAACTTCCACATGTTTACCTGCACGCAAACATTTTAATGTTTGCTCTGCGTGCATATGTGTTGGTGTACACAAAATAACACAGTCCACCTCAGGGCGTTTTAATACATCATCCAAATTATCAGTATAGTGTTCAATACCGTAATCTTGCGCTACTTTTTTAACAGCTTCTAAACGAGAGCTAACTAAAGAAACAACGTTTGCACCGTCAATATTCTTAATCGCATCTAAGTGTTTAATACCGAAAGCACCTGTTCCAACTAATGCCACATTAATTTGTTTCATCTTAATCCCCTTAAACATCATCTTCTAGAATCAAATGTCCCACAGCTGTATTTGATGCAGGAACATGATAAAACCGATGTTTGACTATAGGCTGTTTGTCTAAATTCATCGCACCACGTGCCATTAACCACATCACAAGCTCAATACCTTCTGAACCTGCCTCTTCTACATACTCTAAGTGAGGCTTTTTCGATAACTTTTCTGGTTCGGCAATCAACTCATCCAAAAATGTATTATCCCATTTTTCATTAATTAACCCTGCACGAGCGCCTTGTAATTGGTGGCTCATCCCACCAGTCCCCCAAATATGCACATTTAAGTCTTTATCAAAAGATTCTACAGCGCGCCTAATTGCTTTGCCCATTGCAAAACAACGTGCACCTGAAGGCACTGGGTATTGCACCACGTTAACATGTAGAGGAATCACATAACAAGGCCACTCATCCACCTCCCCAAACATTAAAGACATTGGCACCGTTAAGCCATGATCAACCGGTAGCTCATTAGCAATGGTAATATCAAAATCATCTTGAATCAGTGATTGTGCAATATGCGAAGCAAGTTCAGGGTGCCCCTTTACCTCTGGGACAGGTCTTGCTCCCCAACCTTCATCAGCAATAGGAAAGCTTTCAGCAGTGCCTAAAGCAAAAGTGGGAATCAAACTTAAACTAAATGCATTCGCATGGTCGTTATAAATCAAGAAAACCACATCGGGCTTATTGTCTTTATTCCACTTTTTAGAAAACTCATAACCTGCAAAAACCTTCTGCCAATAGGGTTCAGTTGCTTTGCCTGAATCTAATGCGGCACCAATAGCAGGAACATGAGAGGTATAAACACTTGCTGTAATTTTAGCCATTTTTATTCTCCTAATTATTATTTTTCGGCACTGGCTTACGGCCGCCAGCAAGCATCATGTCACGGTATTCTTGCTCAGACATTCCTGTCATACTTCCTGCCATTTGTTGGAATGACAATCCATCAGTCGCACCGATCTTAGCTAAGAAATAAATATTGCCGCCTAAGGCAAGGCAACGATTTAAATCACGATCAATCACTGCCTGTTTTTGGTCTTCAGTCATCGCCCACTCATTTAAGTAGGCACGCTCATCCATTTTAAAACGTTTACGATTGTCTGCGCTCATTAGCGACATACAAAACTGATTAAGATGGTATCCTTTACGTGATTGCTCAGCATCAAAAATCGTCGTGCCTGGAATATTCTTATAAGGTTTATCTAAACTCATTACTTTTCCCCATCATATCTTATTATTTTAAGGTTTCAGGCCAATACAGCCGCATCGGATTGTCAACTAATAATTTTTTTTGTAGTTCAACTGTTGGGGCTATTTGTGTAATATAATCCACCAACAAACCATCATCCGGCATATGATCTTTTAAATTAGGATGCGGCCAATCCGTACCAAACAATACTCTATCAGGAAAACGTTCAACAAGATAGCGTGCAAATGGCACGACATCTTGATAAGGTTTTTCTTCACCATTCAAGGCTTTAGGGCCCGTTATCGTTAAACGTTCTGGACAGGAGACTTTCGACCAGATATTAGGATTTTCCTCCATCAATCTAACAAACAGATCAAATTCAGCACCATTCACAGGCTTGCTGACATCGGGTCTCCCCATATGATCTACCACCACTGTAGTAGGAAGTGAGGTAAAGAAATCCCAAAGATCAGGTAAGTCTGGGGCTTCAAAATAGATCACAATATGCCAACCTAATGGCGCTATACGTTCGGCAATTTTTTGCAGTTCATCTTTAGGTAGAAAATCGACAAGCCGTTTTACAAAATTAAAACGAACACCACGTACACCTGCTTTATCTAATGCATGCAACTCCTCATCGCTAATATCTAAGCGAATCGTTGCTACACCACGAGCAAGTCCGTTGGCTGACTGTAAAGCATCAACTAATGC
>CAYNAM010000114.1:0-7633 GCA_964395065.1 uncultured Ventosimonas sp. | reverse complement strand
ATTTCCTCTTAATATGAATGGTAAGCTCGATCGTAAAGCCTTACCTGTGCCTGTGTTCAATCATCACGCTGAATATACCTCCCCAAACACACAGACGGAACAGGAGCTACAAGATATTTACAGTGAGCTTTTAGATATTCCTGCTGAAAAAATCAGCATATTAGATGACTTTTTCCAACTGGGCGGCAATAGTATTGTTGCCATAAAATTGTCGAGCAAAATGGCTAAACATTTTAATAAAAAAATCCATGTTGCCGATATTTTTTCTAGACGAACTATTCACTCACTTAGTCAACTGATTGATGAAAGTAAGACCAGCTCTCTGTCCATTACGGCTCCTCAAATAGAAAAACCTGAAGACCAGCTATTATCCTTTGCACAGGAGCGGTTATGGTTTATAGAATCTTACGAAGGTGGAACTTCTGCCTACAATATTCCATTAGTATTTAAACTGACTAAAGCCACCGACATTAATAACTTGCAGCAAGCAATCCTACATATTATTGAACGCCATGAGGTATTACGCTCACTCATAAAAACTAACTCTTCAGGTCTCGGTTATCAACAACCGATGAATATCAATAGTGTTTCACTTAACTTCGACCAACAAGCTTGTCATACAATTACTGATCTGCATAATCGAATGGATGCACACATCCATCGTATTTTCAAATTAGATCAAGAGATTCCTGTTTCTGTTGAGTGCTACCAACTACAGAATGAGCGTTATATGAGCATTGTTATTCATCATATCGCTTTTGATGGATGGTCAATTGATTTACTCACCAAGGAACTTATCCACTATTATAACCAATACAACAACCAGCAACTAAACAACACATCTGCTATTACAGAACTGCCTAATATTGAGGTTCAATATAAAACCTTTGCATTGTGGCAACGTCAATATTTACAAGGCGAACGATTAGAGCAGCAACTTAACTATTGGCAGCAACAACTCGCTGACTATGAGCCACTTAGCTTACCTACCGACTATACCCGCCCAACACAAATAAATTACCATGGCTGTGATATTAACTTTCAGTTAGGGGAAACGTTGAGCCGTGATCTACGCCAATTAGCTACTAAACTTAATGTTAGTTTATATACTGTCTTACTAAGTGGCTATTATTTACTGTTAAGCGCTTTTAGCAACCAAAAAGATATTATTCTTGGTACACCTACAGCAGGAAGACATTATCAAGACATTGAAAACACCATTGGTTTCTTTGTGAATAGCCTAGCATTAAGACAACAAATAAAACCCGATATAAATTTGCTTGATTTCATCAAGCAAACAGGCGAGAAAATTAGCGAAGCACAGCAATATCAAGACATTCCTTTTGAAAAGCTAGTTGATGCTATGCAGGTTGAAAAGGATGAATCTAGACATCCCCTCTTCCAAGTTATGTTTGGTGTACAATCATTTGGTCATCCAGATGATCCTGTGCTAACTAAACTACTAGAACTCTATCAAACACAACAAACGACTTATCAAGCTGCTAAGTTTGATATTACAACCCTGCTAGATGATTCCAAAGAATCTATTTCAGGTGTTTTTAATTATGCCACCACTTTATTTAAACCCTTAACGATCGAACACTACGTCAGCGTTTATAAAACAATTTTGGAACAGTTTACTGGTTTATATGAAACACAACAGCCGCTTTCCAAACTAAAACGTTTGAATACACAGGATTACCAAACACTAATACACGACAAAAACCAAACTCGTCGCCCCTATAAGCAAGATAAAACCATTCATCAGGTTTTTGAGGAGCAAGTTTCTAAAACGCCGCTGAATACAGCTGTGTTGTTTAATGATGTCCGTTTGTCTTATGAGGCGTTAAATAGTAAGGCCAATCAGTTAGCTCATTATTTACAAGAACATTGTGCAATTAAACCTAATGATTTTGTCGGGCTGTATCTGGATCGCTCTGAGCAGATTGTGGTGTGTATTTTGGCTGTGTTGAAAGCAGGTGCCGCTTATGTGCCGATGGATCCTGATGCTCCCGATGAGCGTAATGGTTTTATTATGCAGGATGCTCAGTTGAAGGCGGTGTTGTGTCAAGAACACTATGCGTCTAAGTTGGCTTATCTTGCGCCTGAGGTGGCTATTTTTTCTGTGGATGAGCCTCGTTTCGTTGAGGTTTTAGCAGGTTATTCGGTTGAGAATGTGGTTTCTGCCACGTCTCCTCGTGATTTGGCTTATGCCATTTACACCAGTGGGACAACAGGTAATCCTAAGGGAACGTTGATTGAGCATCATAATGTGAATCGGTTGGTGGTGAATGCAAATTATTTTGAAGTGGATGCGTCTGATCGGTTTTTGAGTATTTCTGGCTATCAGTTTGATGCGTCTACTTATGATTTGTTTGCCGCTTTGTTTAATGGGGCGGCTACGGTGATCGCCACTAAGGATAATTTTTTGAATTTGGCGGTGTTTAATCAGTTGTTATCTGATTATGAGGTGACTAATTTTTTTGCTACCGCCGCCTTTTTTAATACGTTGGTGGATGCAGAGTTGCCTAATTTGGCTAGGTTGCGGTATGTGTTGGCTGGCGGTGAGGCTTTGTCAGCTGCGCATGTGAATAGGTTCTTGGAGCTTTATCCGCAGGTTAGATTGGTGAATGGATATGGGCCTACGGAGACAACAACGTTTGCAGTGACGTATTTGGCAAATAAAGCTGCACCTTTTGATCATTCGGTGCCTATTGGGGTGGCGTTGTCTAATACGGCACTTTATATTTTGGATGAGCAGCTTGAGCCTGTACCAATGGGGGCTATTGGGGAGCTTTATATTGGGGGGGCTGGGGTTGGTCGTGGTTATTTGAATAATCCTGAGTTAACGCGTAAGGTGTTTTTGGCTAATCCGTTCCAAAGCGCTGAAGAGAAAGTTGAAGGGTATAATGATCGGTTGTATAAGACTGGGGATTTGGTTCGTTATTTGCCTGATGGGAATATTGAGTATATTGGTCGTAATGATTTTCAAGTTAAAATTCGTGGCTTTAGGATTGAGTTGCCTGAGATTGAGAATCGTTTAGTTGGTCATCCTTCGGTTAAGCAAGCGGCTGTATTGGCATTAACTAACGCCGCAGGTGGGAAGTATTTGGCGGCTTATTATGTCGCTGATAGTGCAATCGCTCAGGAGGAGTTGTCGGGTTATTTGCAGCAGTTTTTGCCTGAGTATATGGTGCCGAGTGCTTTTGTTTATTTGAGTTCATTTCCTCTTAATATGAATGGTAAGCTCGATCGTAAAGCCTTACCTGTGCCTGTGCTCACTAACACGGCATTGTATATTGCGCCTAGTAACTCGACAGAAGCTATTTTCTGTCAACTATTCGCTAACATTCTCAGAATAGATGAAAAGCACATTAGTATAGAAGATGACTTCTTTAAACTAGGCGGTGACAGTATTAGTAGCATCCAACTGGCTAATCGTATTCGCCAAAACCTTGGCTACTATCTCTCAATCAAAGATATTTTTAATTACAGAACGGTTAAAGGGCTGAGCGATTATGTTATTAAAAACCAACATAATACGTTTGCTCACATACAATCTGAACAAGGTATTCTGGTCGGTGATATTATACCAGCGCCTATTCAACAATGGTTTTTTAATAATGTTAAACAAGGCAAATACCAAAATCCAGGTCATTGGAACCAAGCATTTCTCATTAAAGTACCACGGTTAAACCTTACTACTTTACAACTTAGTATTGAAAAACTGGTTGAATACCATGATATCTTACGTGCCACTTACAACGATAGTATAGGTTATTATCATCAATCATTGCCGCTTGCTTTTGATATATTGAATGTTGCAAATCTATCAGCAACAGAAATAGAACTACAACTTACCCAATGGCAAAATCAATTTAATCTTAATGATGGGCCTCTTTATCATATAGGTTATCTCGATGGGTATGCTGACAACACTGCACGCATTCATGTGGCAGTACACCATTTAAATATTGATGCCGTCAGTTGGCGGATCATTAAACACGATTTACAAACTATTTATGAGTACTTCACACAACAGACTGTCATAGATGAACATATCAATGCTGAAAAAATACTGGGTAAAAAAAGTACTAGCTATCGCCAATGGGTGATGGCACAACAAAACTACTCATCAAGAAAATCTTTTAATAAAGAGCAAGCCTATTGGCAAAACTTGATGATAGATTTCAATACGTATCAACAGCACATTAATCAATATCGAGTTGATACAGTTCATAAACTGCAATTAACACTACCAAAAGAGCAAACAACACGTTTATTACGAGAGGCTAACAAGGCTTATCACACCACTATTAATGATCTCTTATTAACAATATTGGCGAAAACATTAACAACACTATTCAATATCAATGAACATTATGTCCTCTTAGAGGGACACGGTAGAGAAAAGCTATTTGATGATATTGATATTAACAATACCGTTGGCTGGTTCACTTGCATGTACCCTGTTAAATTATGTGCCAAACAAACAAACTTAACACAAAATATCATTACCATAAAAGATAGTTTACGTGCTATTCCTGAACAGGGTTTAGGTTACGGCATCTTAATGGGATACACTCAACACCCCCTTCCCTCTATCTGCTTTAATTATTTAGGTCAGTTTGATGGGCAAGAAGATGATGCCCAGTGGTCATTTAGTCATGAGAGTTCAGGTGTTGCTATATCGCCTAGCAATCGTATGACCGACTTATTATCACTAAACGGTGGTATTCTTAATGGGCAATTAAAATTTAATATAGAAGGCTATTTAACTATCCATCAACTTCATGCCTTTAACGATATTTTTACTCAGCAACTTAACGATTTAATTAATCAATTAGTGGCAATAGACCGCTCGTATTTAACATACTCTGACATTAATGGCGTTATTTCTCGAGAGCTATTAGATAAATTACAAGCAAACAAAGACATTGAGGCTATTTACCCTGCCAATAGCTTACAGCAAGGCTTTATATACCATGCGGTTGCACAAGGTCAATCAGATAGCGCCTATCGTATTCAGTTAATTTGGGATTACCATAATCCGATGAATGCAGACGCACTTCGAAACGCATGGGCGATTAGCCAAGCAAACTATCCTGCCTTGCGTTTACGATTTTCTTGGGATGAGGAATTCATTCAAATTATTGATAAACAAAGTGGTTTTGATTGGAAGTTTGTAGACATCAGCCAACAAACAACTCAACAACAACAGGTGAGCATTAATGAGATTATCCAAAAAGATCATCAAATCAATTACGATCTTAGCCAAGGTCGTCTCTTTAGAATCTATTTAATTAAATTAGCGGCCACCCATTACCAGTGTTTATTTAACAACCATCATACAATTTTAGATGGTTGGAGTGTACCTGTTCTATTAAACAATGTGCACCAAAACTATTTAGCACTAATTAATCATAAGCCCATCATCGAACAGACGGATCATTGCTATTTAGAAACTCAAGCCTTTTTACAACAAAAAACGGATGAAACCGAAGCATTTTGGAGTAACTATTTATCATCCCCCATCGAGCCAGAAAACTTGGATGGTCTTTTAAAAGAAGAGGTTCGTCATATTAACCTCAGCGAACACAAGTTTATTACTGACCATCAAGAGTTGTCTATTAACTTCACAGGATATCAAGCTGAACAGCTTAAAATACTTTGTCGTAATCATGACTTTACTATAAATGCCTTGATGCAATATTGTTGGCATCAACAACTCAGTCTGCATGGTAACACTAAAACCACCACAGTAGGGATGACGGTATCTGGCAGAAATCTTCCCATTGATGGCATAGAAACCTCTGTAGGACTTTACATTAACACCCTCCCTGTTACGTTAAACCATGATGATGGACGTATTATTGATACGATCAAACTGTTACAAACGCATATTAATAATGTCAATAATCACAGTAATATCAATCTAGTTAAGTTACAACACTCAGGAACACGACTTTTTAACTCATTGTTTGTTTTTGAAAACTACCCTATTTCAGAAACAAGCAATGAGCAAATCAAATTAACCTTTAAAGAAGGTAAAGAAAAACTTGATTATCCCTTAGGGATCGTTGCTTTTGAAAATGCACAACAAATCACCCTTAAAATAAAATATGCAGGGGAACTATTTAGCAAACAAACTATTGAGCGTATTTTACAGGGTATTAATCTCACCTTAAATCAACTACTTGCTAATCCACGGTTATCAATCAAAGAGCTACAACTTATCACAGCTGAAGAATATCATCATCTTGTGGAAAAACAATCACAAACAGTCATCCCTTTTGCAAAACATAAACGAGTTAATCAATTATTCGAGGAGCAGGTACAAAAAACACCTCATGCACTGGCATTAGTGTATGAAAATATTCGTTATACTTATCAAGAGCTCAATGATTATGCTAATCAACTTGCCAATTATTTAATCACCTCATTTGAAATAAAACCTGATGATTTAATTGGCTTATATTTAGATAAGTCTGAATACATGGCTATTACTATCTTAGCTATACTAAAAGCTGGAGCAGCTTATGTACCCATGAGTCCACAAGCGCCCACTGAAAGAATTCAACACATGGTTAATGATACTAATGCTAAAGCCATCTTAACCAATGCGGTTTATCAAAATGAACTAAGCAAGATACTCAGCAAATCGCATCAAGTAATCGCTATTGATACACCAAGCTTTATTAAGCAAATCACTCAAGGTGCTAAGCAAAATCCTATTACACAAACACAATCACACCATTTGGCTTATGTGATTTATACCAGCGGTACAACAGGCAATCCTAAAGGGGTAATGATTGAACATCACTCCCTTATCAATATGGCAAGTCTACAGCAAGATACTCTGAATTTAAATCCAGAACATGGTCAAAAAAACGTACTCTGGTATGCTAGCTATGTTTTTGATGCTCATGCTTTTGAACTTTACAACAGCCTGTTAAATGGCCATTGCTTGCATATTCTGGCTGAAGAGAAACGACTCAACTTTCATGCGCTATCTGATTATATAACAGATCACCATATTGATCTTGCCTTTATACCACCTGCCTTACTCGATAAGAATGAATTACTCACCATTCCTGTATTGACGATTGGCGGAGAGTCAGCAAATCCTGAAGTTGTTAATCAATATTGTCAACAAAACACAACGCTGATCAATCTTTATGGTCCCACTGAAACAACGATATGGGCTACCTCACATATCTATCAAAAAGGTGATCTGAGCAACAACATCGGTAAAGCCAATAAAAACTTTTACCTTTATGTGTTAGATGAATATTTACGCCCTGTTCCACAAGGTGTTAAAGGTGAGCTTTACATTGGTGGCTTTGGAGTTGGTCGTGGTTATTTAAATAATGCTGAATTAACTAACCGTGTGTTTATTGCCAACCCTTTTCAAAGTGCAGAAGAAAAGGCTCAAGGATACAATGAGCGCTTGTATAAAACGGGAGATCTGGTTCGTTACTTAGCCAATGGTGATGTGGAATATATTGGCCGTAATGACTTCCAAGTAAAAATTCGTGGTTTTAGAATAGAGCTTGGAGAAATTGAGGCTCGGCTAGCCAGTCATCCCGAGATTAAACAAACATTAGTGATGGCGCTCAATAATAGTTTAGGC
>CAYNAM010000113.1:0-7722 GCA_964395065.1 uncultured Ventosimonas sp. | reverse complement strand
TAGGTGGTTCATCAAATGTTGATGCAACCACTTCGCCCCGCACAGTACGCTGCATTTCGGTTACCTCTTCAGGGCGCTCATCAATTAACAGAACAATAAGATGGCACTCAGGATCATTACGTGTAATGTTACTGGCTATATTCTGCAACATCAAGGTCTTACCGGCTTTAGGCGGAGCCACAATTAAACCACGCTGACCTTTACCGATCGGAGCACATAGATCAATCACTCGTCCGGTTAAATCTTCAGTTGAGCCATTCCCCGCTTCCATGATTAATCTTTGATCAGGAAACAATGGTGTCAAGTTCTCAAATAAAATTTTATTTTTAGCATTTTCTGGTTGATCAAAGTTAATTGTATCCACCTTCAAAAGTGCAAAATATCGTTCCCCCTCTTTCGGCGGCCGAATTTTACCAATAATTGTATCACCCGTACGCAAATTGAAGCGTCTAATTTGACTTGGGGACACATAAATATCATCAGGCCCCGCTAAATAGGATGAATCAGCTGAGCGTAAAAAACCAAATCCATCTGGCAATATTTCTAAAACGCCATCACCAGATATTTCTTCACCGCTTTTAGCATGACGCTTTAATAATGAAAAGATAATGTCTTGTTTACGAGAGCGGGCTAAATTTTCTAACCCCATTTGCTCGGCAATTTCTAATAATTCACCAATGGGTTTTTGTTTAAGTTCTGTAAGATTCATAAGAGTGGAAACGGAGGTTATTAAAGATAGATAGACTTTTCTATAAGTTAAGAAAAGCGTTTGTAAAGATATACATATAAAACAGCTGTATAAAGCTAATTCTCGTTAGTATAGGTTGATATTTTAGCATTGTCTACATAAATTTGCCCTTAGATTACAAATATCTTACCGTAAAATAATGGATAGATAAGATCTTATCTGATAAGCGGTAGGCCATTATTTTTATTGTTTTAGCCTACTTCACAAAATTACTTATCGCTCTGTTATTAATAGGATATTTGTTTTGTTAATTGTACATACAAACATCTCTTTTATCATATTGCCCTAATACTGTTCTTATTATTTTCTAGTCATTATTCTTATTTTTAACTGTATTTATTATTCTTATTTATCACGCAATAATATAAGCATATACCGTGCCAAAAACATATAACAATAAATTACAACAACTTACAAAAAACAGCCATTTAAATCATTTTTCAGACACGAAAAGTGTTACCTTTTTACTCAAGAAGTGTTACCTAGTATTTTATTCTGCACAACAAAATAGATAACGATATAATAACCTTCATTACAAAATCTTTTATGAGCACAACAATGTTTGACCTTTTCAAATTAAATGAGCGTTTATTAAAATCTCTCCATCAGTTCTCTCTAACAAAACCAACAACAATTCAAGAGAAAGTTATCCCTTTAGCCATAAAAGGCAACGACTTATTTATTACAGCCCCAACAGGCACAGGAAAAACGCTAAGCTACATTTTACCATCACTGAATAACCTACTAGCAAATACTCAGCCGGGCAAAGGTTTACAACTATTAGTCATTGTCCCAACAAGAGAGCTTGCCCTACAGACCCATAAGGTAATCTCACAAATGGCGCGTTATACTTTTTTTGAATCGCTACTAGTAACAGGAGGCGAAGGATTGCAAAATCAGGCGGCAAAACTACGCAAAAACCCTGATATTATTGTGGGAACTCCAGGACGCCTTCTTGAACATTGGAAAAAAAACCAATTTTCGTTAGATACACTCAAAGTCCTCGTTTTAGATGAAACCGATCGTATCCTCGACATGGGCTTTGGTGATGACGTTAACACGTTAATAGAAAACTGCCCATCAACCAGGCAGACACTCCTACTATCTGCGACTAAAGGAAATTTGGCACTACAGAATCTTATTAGTAACATTTCCCCCCATGCAGTTGAAATACATTTAGAGAGCAACACACCACATCAAAATATCTCCCAACAAGTTGTTTTTGCTGACAACACCGCTCATAAAGAAAGACTGGTTGAGTGGCTACTGGCTAACGAAAGCTATCAAAAAACCATTATCTTTACCAATACCCGTCAACAAGCAAACTTACTTAGTAAAACGTTCACTGCAACGCAAATAAAACATAGTGTTTTACACAGCGATAAAGCTGCCGAGGAACGCAAACAAATTATTCACCAATTAAATCAAAAAAATAAATTCATACTAATTGCAACCGATGTTGCTGCCAGGGGAATAGATATTCCTCTACTTGATCTCGTCATCAACTTTGATATACCCACAACAGCGGACGAATATACTCATCGTATAGGCAGAACAGGACGCATAGAAAACTTAGGACTTGCTATTTCCCTCGTTACCCCTACAGACTGGAAAAACTATCTCAACCTCAAAAAAAGTAAAAGTAACAACATAGAAGAACGAACCATAATACCGTTATTGGGCAAATTTAAAGGTGAAGACACTCAATCCTTTTATCAGAGTACACATAAAAAAAATAGCAACAAACTACCAAAACCTGAAAAAAACACAGTAACAAATACAAAACCCAAAACTGCCAAAGCAAAACCATCCAAGCTCGTTAGCAGCAATGGTTTTGCACCATTAAAAAAGAAAAAATGATTATTAATTAGTAACAAAATCACTACAAATTAACCTACCAAAAAGGTACACTTTACAAATTTTAAGGCCATTATTTAGAGGAAAGACAGTGGATACTATCGAAACAATTAAAGAACAAATTACCAACAATCCTGTATTAATTTATATGAAAGGCTCACCTAATGCACCACAATGTGGCTTCTCTGCTAGAGCGGTTCAAGTGCTTATTGACTGTGGTGAAAAATTTGCCTATGTTGATATTCTGCAACACCCAGATATTCGTGCTGAACTACCTAAATATGCAAATTGGCCAACCTTCCCACAATTATGGATTAATGGAGAGCTGATTGGTGGTAGCGATATTTTACTAGAAATGCATGAAAAAGGTGAACTCCAACCTTTAATTAAAGCAGCCGTAAATAAGTAACGCATGCTCAAGGGTGATAAAATCACCCTTTTAAATAATTAATTTAATAGCAATGCACCACATCACAACTCCTATTAGAGCATCGAGAATCTGCCACGATAACGGCTTAGCAAACAATGGCTTTAATAAACGAGCACCGTACCCTAAGGCAAAGAAAAATATAAATGAAGCGCAAATAGCTCCTATTGCAAAGTAACCATGCTTATCTGGGTATTGATTAGCAATAGACCCCAATAATAATACAGTATCTAAATAAACATGTGGATTTAACCAAGTCAATGCCAAACAAATAATGATAGTTGACTTAAGAGAACGGATATTTTCTTCCGACACTTTTAATGCATTATTATTAGTAAAAGCTCGCCAAAAACTCATTGCACCATAACAAAACAAAAAAGCAAACCCTATATAACGAACTATCCACTCCAAACTAGGGATAAAATCGATAACAAAAGATAGACCAAAAACACCTAGAAAAATGAGTATAGCATCAGAAACCGCACACACTAAACACACCCAAAAAACGTGCTGCCGGTAAAGTCCTTGTCTCAATATAAAAGCGTTTTGTGCACCTATCGCCACAATTAGTGACAACCCTAAACTAAACCCTGCTATCATTGCATACATTTAACAATCCCAATGACTTCTTTACCTAAAATCACTATAATGACGTAAATACTTGACTAAAACAATAGGACTGCTATTTTGACAGAACAAGTAATCTCCCCCTGTCGGCTTGACAAATGGCTATGGGCTGCACGTTTTTTTAAAACAAGAAATATAGCCAAAGAAGCTATTGCTGGTGGAAAAATATATATTCAAAGAGAACGTTGTAAACCCTCTAAATGTGTTAAAATAGGTGATGAGCTAGTCATACGTATTGGTCACGATACAAAAACTGTCATCATTAAAGCTCTTTCTGAAATACGACGCGCCGCTCCCGAAGCTCAAAAGCTTTATGAGGAAACACCAGACAGCATACAAGAACGTGAAAAGGCTGCCACACAAAGAAAGCTTGGGATGATCAGCATTCAAACAGCAGGTCGCCCAACCAAGAAGCAACGCCGACAAATCCACCAATTCCGCCAATCAAATTAATATGATAACACTGATAACATTGCTTGCAGATGGAAAGTTTCACTCAGGAGAAGAGTTAGGGAAGCATTTTAGCATTAGTCGAGCAGCCATCTGGAAACAATTAAAAAAACTACAAAATGACTTTGGTCTCACTATTGACAGCGTAAAGGGAAAAGGATACCGACTAAATACCCCTCTTAGTTTATTAGATATACAACAACTCTCTAAAGAAATTACACAATGGCCTATTACCGTATTACCAAGCATAAACTCTACCAATACTGAATGCTTTCACCTACTACAGTTAGGAGCGCGCCCACCATTTGCTATAACATCAGAACAACAAACTGCAGGTAAAGGCCGTAGAGGTCGCGAATGGGCAAGCCCTTTTGGTAAAAATATTTATTATAGCTTGATGGTTACATTAAAAAATGGCTCTCAACAACTCGAAGGGCTCAGTTTAACCATTGGACTAGCTGTTCTAAAAACATTAAAAAAAGTAGGTCTTCATAATGTAGGCTTAAAATGGCCTAATGACTTATTGGTTAATAATAAAAAAATTTGTGGTATTTTAATAGAGCTTCAAGGTGACCCCGCCGACCTATACAACGTTGTCATAGGTATTGGTATTAATGTCAACATGTCCTCTTTATCTCTAGAGATCAACCAACCTTGGACTTCTCTACAACAAGAGCTAGGACAGTTAATAGACCGTAACAACTTACTCATTCAACTCAATCATTCACTTGCTTACTACTTAGCTATTCATACCCAACAAGGTTTTGAATACTTAAAAAACGAATGGGAAGAAAATAATGTATGGCAAGATAAAACTGTTAACTTATTACAGGGAAATCAACAAATTACAGGCATTATGGTAGGTATCGATAAAACAGGTGCATTAAAACTATTGGTTAATAATGAAATTCAACATTTTAATGCAGGTGAAGTTAGTTTAAGATTAGCACCCTTATCAGTTAACAATGAAAGCCTATCATGATTCTTGAAATTGATTGCGGAAATAGCCTAATTAAATGGCGTATTGTAAACAATCATAATGACGTAATAATACGTGGTGCTCACCAGCAACTACAACAGATACTTATTGATATTAATCGCTATCAACACCCCTTGCGATTTTGTCGCCTTGTAAGCGTTCGTTCTGAAGAAGAAACGTCACAATTGATTGAGTATATAAAAAGGCACTATAACATTCCCATAAAACAAGCTCTTTCTCAACAGGAATCCTTGGGAGTAATCAATGGCTATAATGACTATAGTCGCCTAGGTGCTGATCGATGGGCAGCCATAGTAGCAAGCTATCAACGCAGTCAAACAGCAACTGTTACACTAGGATTTGGAACAGCAATCACTAGCGACTTTATCGATAAAAATGGACAACACCTTGGTGGATTCATCGCCCCCGGCCTTCTTTTAATGCGACAACAACTTCTTTCCCATACCAGCCGTATTTATTATGATGAAACAGTTGCTAAAATGCTATCATCAACGGATAAATTACTAGGTAAGTCAACAGAAGAGGCTATTAACAGCGGTTGCCATCTAATGATTCAAGGATTTATTGGTCAACAACTCAGTTTAGCCAATAAATATTTTGGTTCGTCATTTAGACTTTATACCCATGGTGGCGATGCCATACACTTCAATATGCCTAATGCGTCACATACACCTGACTTAGTATTTAATGGTTTAGCTTTTTTATGCCCATTTCCGGATGATTAATAATGCGTTGGTTATTTGTTTTTCTAGTATTTTTAAATCTATTTTTTTATGTTTGGCAAAAACAACAAACAACCATTGTGACTCAAAAAGCAACCGTTGAGCCTGAACAAATTCCAACAATTCAACTGGCTAAAGAGCATCCTGAGCTAACAAAACCACAAGAAATGAGGCAAACTGAAGAACAGCCTATAAACGTCTCTACCAAATCCCCCACTCCTATAACCTGTTTAAATATTGGCGGCTTTACCAACCCCGAGCAACTTACAGTAATCAGCACGTATATAAATAAAATTGCCCCGAATATTACATTAGATATTGTCAAACCTGAGCTCATACCAACCATCGAACTTTATATACCAACTACAAGTGTGGACCAATTACAAACATTAGAACAACTTAATAAGCTTTCAATTAACGCTCTAATTATTTCGCGAGGGATACTAAAAGATAACATTAGCCTAGGGCTTTTTACAGATGACGCAAACTATGCTGAGATAAAGAACACTCTCTCCGATGCCAACATAACAACTAAAACAAATAAACTACCCAAGTCAGCCACAAGCCATTGGTTACAGATACCCAATAGTCAATACTCCCTATTTACTCATGATCTGCTTCTTAAATTAGTTAAAAAATTTCCAACAGCTCAACAAGCACTCATGCTTTGCCAATCTCCTCTTAAAAACCCAAGTTAGGCATTAATTTTTGTAACTTATTAAGCTTCTTCATAGGTAGCTGATCTTGTGTTAATGTATTGGTATAATGGATATTAGAAACTTGCTGATAAAATAAACCACCTGTATTTAGCTCACCAATTAAATAATAATTTAATTGGCCACTTTCCTTAATAAGGGCAAAAACAGGACTTAATTGTCCCCAAATATTGGTCGAAAAGAAAATTTCTATTTCCTGTGTTGAGAAAGCAGGCACAGCCTTCCAAATTAACTCCTCTCCTGAAGTAATTTCTAAGTCCGTCAGCATAACTTTATAATTTAACCGCCTAACAAAAAGCTCTTGGCTACTCTTATTATTAATTGCCATTGTGAGTTTAAAACGTTGCTCAAAAGGGCTGAGCCTTATTAACTGCAAACGTTCCATCGTCACATCAATTGGCCGGTTACTTGTCACAACACATCCAGACAAAGTCATTAGGACTAACAATATGAATATTTGTGGTAATTTCATCGTATTCAATAAAGCAACTATTTAGCTTTTAGAGATTAACAATCTAACATGAAAAGTTCTTATTAATCAAACTTCTCTCTCTAAAGATTCTTATTTATAAACCTACTTTAGTATAAGAACGCACTTTATTTAGTAGATTAGTGCTAACACAATAACTGTTCAATTTATTTTTTAGGCGTTGCAACATTATTTCTTAAATAAATAGGCTCTGCAGCACTCGCCATCATCATATTGCCGCTTTGAGACGCTAATCTTGCTAAGCTTAACAAATCATTAGCAGTAGGGAGCAAATTACTATCGACTATATCACAACCTACTAGCATCTGTGAGGCATACTTCCAACCAGTTCCAACACCAAACCATCTCAACGAGTCAACTGGAAACTTAACTTGCTCTGGTGCAATAACTTGCTCTTCACCTACTAAAGACATCTTCCCATCTTGCAGTGAGTAGCACCCCCAATACACCTCATTCATTCGTGCATCTATTGCAACAGCAACATGCTCTAACTGATATTCACGCCAAGCTCTTTGTGCAATAATTGCTAAATTTGATATAGGTATAACTGGTTTATCTAATGCGAACGCTAATCCCTGAACAATTCCAGTTGCAATACGGATACCAGTAAAAGCGCCAGGTCCACAACCAAATGCTATCCCATCAACCTCCTCTAAATTACAGCCAGCCTCATCTAGAATCTTAC
>CAYNAM010000112.1:0-7835 GCA_964395065.1 uncultured Ventosimonas sp. | reverse complement strand
CACGGTCAATGAAGTCATTAACGTAGCTACTACCCCAAGCAGTTGATAGGGTCTGATAAATATCCGTTAGTGATATACCATAAACACTTGCTAACTCTTCATCAATATATATCTTATATTGTGGCTCATCATCCATACCGTTAGGACGCACAGTAGCTGGATTGAAAACCTTACTTTTTCTTGCCGCATCAATTAACTCATTACGAGCAGCCATTAAGGCTTCATGTCCTGCCCCCCCTTGATCTTGAAGGAACATGTCAAAACCACTGGAGTTACCTAGCTCCATCACCGCTGGAGGGACGATTGCGTAAACATTACCCCCAATAAAGCGTGGATCTGTTGTGAAAATTTTCATAAGACGTCCAGCTACAGCACTTACACTTTGACTAGCGTCTGGTCGGTCAGCCCATGTTTTTAACATAACAAAAGCTAAAGCAGAGTTTTGCCCACGTCCTGCAAAACTAAACCCAGTAACAGTGAAAACAGAGTCTACATTTTCTTTTTCTGTTGTTAATATGGTTTCCCTCATCGCATCAACAATTTTTTGTGTTTCTTGCGCTGTTGAACCTGGTGGTGTTTGAACAATGGCAAAAAGAACTCTTTGGTCTTCTTGAGGCAAGAGCTCTGTAGGTATTGCCCTAAACATGAAAACAATACCCGCACAAACACCAGCATAAACAAGTAAAAAAACAATTTTATTTTTTAATATTGCCTTAACAGAACCGACATAAAGATTCACAGATTTTTCAAAGGTACGGTTAAACCAACCAAAAAATCCTTTTTTATGCTCGCCATGCAAATCTTCATCTTTATATGGCTTTAACATTGTTGCACATAATGCGGGTGTCAAAATTAAAGCCACTAACACAGATAAAGCCATCGCAACAACGATCGTCACAGAGAACTGCCGATAAATAACTCCTGTAGCACCGCCCAAGAAAGCCATAGGAACAAATACAGCAGAAAGCACCAGGGCAATACCGACCAATGCTCCTTGGATTTCATCCATTGATTTTTTCGCCGCTTCTTTAGGGGAGAGTTTCTCCTCTTGCATTACTCGCTCAACGTTTTCAACAACAACAATGGCATCGTCCACCAGAAGTCCAATTGCTAGTACCATTGCAAACATTGTAAGTGTGTTGATTGAAAAGCCGAGCACTGACAATACACCAAAAGTACCTAATAATACGACTGGTACAGCAATTGTAGGAATCAGTGTTGCTCTAAAACTTTGTAAAAATAAGAACATTACAAGGAACACAAGAACAATTGCTTCAAATAGTGTATCAACCACCATGCTAATAGACGCAGAAATTACTGGCGTACTATCGTAAGGATAAACAACTTTAACACCATCAGGTAAAAACGGCTCTAACTTAGCAATTGTCTCGCGTACCGCTTTTGCAGTATTGAGCGCATTAGCTCCTGTCGCTAATTTAAGAGCAATACCAGATGAGGGCATCCCATTATACAAGGCACTGACAGCATAACTTTCTGCTCCTAATTCTATATTATCAGAAACATCTTTTAAACGTACTTGAGCACCATCAGGCTGTACCTTTAATAAAATATTAGAAAACTGCTCTGGTGTTTGAAGTCTAGTCTTACTGATAATTGTTGCATTAAGTTGCGTACCTGGTAGCGCTGGTAAACCACCTAACTGTCCTGAAGATACTTGTATATTTTGTGATTTAATTGCATTACTTACATCAACAGGCGTTAATTGAAAACTATTTAATTTGGCAGGGTCCAACCAAATACGCATGGCATATTGCGCACCAAACACTTGGAAGTCACCAACACCAGGCGTACGTGCAATTGAGTCCTGCATATTGGAAACGATGTAGTTACCAAGGTCATAGTTTGTCATTTCACCATTGGTAGAGACTAACCCCACAACCATTAAGAAGTTGACAGTTGCTTTAACGACACGGATACCTTGTTGTTGTACTTCGCTAGGTAACATTGGCATCGCTAATTGCAGTTTATTCTGTACTTGCACTTGCGCAATATCTGGATCTGTTCCTTGATCAAAGGTTACAGTAATACTCATTGATCCATCAGAGTTACTTTGCGAGGACATATAGCGCAGATTATCAATACCATTCATCTGCTGCTCAATTACCTGTGTCACAGTATCCTGTACAGTTTCAGCTGATGCTCCAGGGTAAACAACAGAAATACTAATAGAAGGAGCAGCGATGCTTGGGTATTGGTTAACAGGCATGCTCACTAGCGCTAAACCACCTGCCAGCATCACGACTAAGGCAATAACCCACGCAAAAATTGGGCGATCAATAAAAAACTTAGACATAAATTATTTTCCTGAATTACCTATCGTCTGTGTATCACTCTCAGGAGTTTTTGTGACATTTGTAGCTTGAGACTGCTCAATTGGGTCAACTACAGATCCTTGTTGAACTTTTTGCAGCCCTTTAACAATCACTTTATCATTCTCTTGCAATCCTTTATTAACTAACCACTGATTGTAGTCAGCAACTCTAGATACATCCAAAACTCTCTGCTCTACTTTATTATCCTTATCAACAACCATTACAACAGCTTCACCCTTAATATTTCTAGTAACTGCCAGTTGAGGAATGAGTATTGCTTTGGGTCTAACACCTTCTTTCAGTCTTGCACGCACGAACATACCCGGTAATAGCTTATTATCAGGATTAGGGAAAATAGCCCTCAATGTGACTGCCCCTGTAGACTCATTAACATAAACCTCAGAGAACTCTAAGCGTCCCTCATGCTGATAAGTGGTTCCATCTTCAAGATAGAGTGTTGTTTTAGCTGCATTATCTCCCACCTTCTCTAGCAGTCCACTTGCCAACTCATCACGCAGTGTTAAAATTTCTTTTGATGGTTGTGTAATATCAACATAAATAGGATCTAATTGATTAATGTTAGTCAATGCATTGGCTTGCCCTGCTGTCACCAAAGCACCCTCTGTTACTAAAGAGCGGCTAATATGCCCCGATAGAGGTGCCAACACTTTGGTATAGCGTAAACGAACCTGCGCCGTTTCTAAATTAGCCTGAGCCGCTAGTAATGCTGCTTTTGCATCATCGTATTGTTGTTGGCTGACCGCTTTTGTAGAAACAAGAGCTCTGTAACGTTTTTCTAATGCTTGTGCAGAAGCTAAATTAGCACGCGCACTTTTAACATTTGCTTGATATATTGCAGGATCTATTTGGTATAACTGATCTCCTTCTTTAACATCACTGCCTTCTTTAAAAAGACGCTTAAGAATAATGCCATCAACCTGAGGCCTTACTTCTGCCACACGATAAGCGATAGTTCGCCCTGGTAGCTCTCTCGTTAAAGTATAAGGCTGTGTTTTAACCGTTATAACTTCCACCTTTTGTGGTGGACGATTCTGCGGTTGCTGCGCCGCTTTATCACACCCTGTGAGCACTAGAGCAGCCAACGATAATGCGGAGACCCAAATAGAAATAGTTGGTTTAAATTGCATAAAACGCCTCAATTACCTATAGAGGATTAGGTATATAAAATCAGAAAATCTACACTAAAAATAGAGTCCTAACTTTACTTACATTCAACCCTGTTTGTAAATAGTTTTTAGAAATAAATCCCACGCAATACTGGAAAGATTATTTCAAATAATTACTAATCTGATATTTAAAATAATAGACAAGCATATTTATATCTTTAGAAAATACAATTGCTACATCAACAAATAAGATCGCGGCATAATACCATTGTTCGCACCATACCTTTAAGTGTTTTTTATAAATATACGCAACAAATAACGTAAAAATGTTACACTTTACACAAATTATATCAAAAGGCTAAATGCATCATGAGATTTCTTTTTCCCACCTGCTGCTTACTATTGACCACAGCCTGCGTTTATAATCCTCAAATACATAACAACACCAACATCAACGATGAAAACACTCCTAATACTACTGACACAACCATCATAAGATATCAGGAGGGTGATAACACTATAGAGGAACAGCGTGTAAAAGGATTTCTTTATTCCATCAAGGTTATTCCTAAAAAGGGTAAGCCTTACTATTTAATTAATGCGAATGGAGATAATACAACATTAAAAAATGAAAGATCGCATCAAAAAATTCCCTCATGGACTTTATTTAACTGGTAGACTTATGAGATATAGTTGTTATCTACTTATTTCTTTAATCAGCTTATTGTTGTGTAGCTGTACTTATTTCAAACCATCACCACAAAGTAATGTTGTGCCTTTTTATTGGCAACAGCAACAGCAAAACTGTAAAGTAGAAACGCAACGAAATAATAATTGTCCAAGTATTACTTACAATGGTCTTAATTTTAATACATTTAAAAAACTAAATACGTTAATAGACAATAAGTTCTTACAAATACTCAATGCAGAGAAAACAACAACATTGGAAGAGTATTTAAAAAATAACCTAGCAAGGGCTAATGATGGTTATCACCTTAATCTTTCTGTACAGCTAATCTCTGAAAATGATGTACTTATTGTTCTTATGCTGACAGTAGAAGAAATACCATCAACAGACCAATACAATGCCCAAAAAGTTAGATTTATAAACTTTGATAAGCATAAACAAAAAGATATTACGTTAAAAGATGCCATCATTACGGATAAAACAGAAAGTTTTTGGTCAACTGCGCAAATTGCTTATAAACAATGGTTAGAGATTCAACAACTCTTAAATAATGAAAGCTACCAAGAAGACTGGCCATTCATAAAAACTGACAATGTAGCTCTCCTGCCAAAACAATTAATGCTAAAATACAATGGTAATACTTTAGCCCCTTATGCCATGGGTGAACCAACCCTATTTATTCCCTATACACAGTTAAACGACATTTTAAAGCCAGAATACTTACCCCATTAAAAATAAAGGTATAGACAGTGAATCAAACAAATCCTCTTTTAAGTAATTTTGACTTACCCCCCTACTCAAAAATAAAAGCTGAGCACATCGAACCAGCAATAGATGCTCTTTTAAACGATAACAGACAAGCAATTAATAACCTACTGGAAGATTCCTCACCTACACTAACATGGGAAAATACAGTGTTAACTCTTGATGAAATAGGGGAAAAACTTAGCCGCGCTTGGAGTCCTGTTAGCCATCTAAATGCTGTGGCGAACAATACAGTTTTACGCGCCGCTTACGAGGCATGCCTTCCAAAACTTTCTGAATACTGGACAGAAATAGGACAAAATAAAAGACTTTTTGAACGTTATCAAGCACTACAAAATAGTTCAATAGCAAAAAACTTCTCTACAGCACAACAAACGATTTTAAAACACACATTAAGAGATTTTCATCTATCAGGGATCGATTTACCACCAAAACAACAACAGCGTTACGGCGAAATCCAAACAAATCTTTCCGAGCTTAGCAGCAAATTTTCTAATAATGTATTAGATGCAACACAAGCCTGGACTAAACACATAACAGATGAACTTGTATTAAAAGGGATCCCCGATGATGCAAAATCACAAATGGCTCAGGCTGCTCAAGCAAAAAACTTAACTGGTTGGCTAATTACACTTGAGTTTCCTTGTTATTATGCTGTCATCACCTATGCTGATGACAGGAGCTTACGTGAAGAAATCTACCAAGCCTATTGCACTCGCGCATCTAATCAAGGCCCTGTAGCTAATCAGTTTGACAACGGGCCAATCATGGAAGAAATACTCTCTTTACGCCATGAGCTTGCAAAACTACTTGATTTTAAAAACTATGCCGAACTTTCTTTAGCAGATAAGATGGCAGAGACACCCGATCAAGTATTAGGCTTTTTAAACGATCTTGCCACTCGCAGTAAACCTTTTGCAGAACAAGACCTAAAAGAGCTAAAGGAATTTGCAACGGAGCAGGGCATTAACACTATACAAAGTTGGGATATCAGTTATTTTAGCGAAAAGCTAAGAGAAGCTCGTTACAGTGTCTCTGATGAAGTTTTACGTGTGTATTTCCCGATTAACAAAGTACTTTCTGGGTTATTTACCATTGTTAAAACTCTCTATAATATTGAAATTTCTGAGCAATATGATTTCGACACATGGCACCCAGACGTTAGATTATTTGAAATAAAAGAGCAAGGAAAAACCATTGGTCATTTCTTTTTTGACCTATATGCTCGCCCACATAAAAGAGGGGGAGCATGGATGGATGGCGTACGTGACCGCTATAAAAACAGTCAACAACAAATCGTGACACCCGTTGCTAATTTAGTTTGTAATTTTATGCCTGCAACAGATGGAAAACCAGCGCTACTAACTCATGATGAGGTCACCACATTATTCCACGAGTTCGGTCATGGACTACATCATATGCTAACTCGTATTGAATACTCTGGAGCATCAGGAATAAATGGTGTCCCTTGGGATGCTGTAGAGCTCCCCAGTCAATTTATGGAAAACTGGTGCTGGCAAGAAGAAAGCCTAGCACTTATTTCTGGACACTATGAAACAAACGAACCACTCCCTAAAGACTTATTGCAAAAAATGTTAGCGGCTAAAAACTTTCAAGCTGGCTTTATGATGATAAGACAGCTTGAGTTTTCTCTATTTGATTTCGAGCTTCATACAAATTACGATGGAAAACAGACGGTTGAACAGGTTCTTGCAGATGTAAGAAAACGTGTTTCTGTGATACTCCCTCCAAGTTATAATCGTTTTGCTAATAGCTTTTCACATATTTTTGCTGGAGGTTATGCCGCTGGTTATTATAGCTACAAGTGGGCTGAATTATTATCCGCAGATGCTTTTTCTCGTTTTGAGGAAGAAGGTATCATGAATGCTGAAACTGGACGTTTATTTCGTGAAACTATTTTAGCCAAAGGGGGTTCAGAAGAGCCGATGGACTTATTTATTGAGTTTCGTGGTCGTAAACCTATGATAGAGCCATTACTACGACACTCTGGTTTTTTACAAGAGGTAAAAAAATGATAACACCAAAGCGATTTATTGCAGGGGCTATTTGCCCCTCTTGTAAAGAAATGGACAAACTTGTCATGTGGTCAGAAAATAATCTACCTCATAGAGAGTGTATGGCTTGTGGCTTTATTGATATTTTTGATGAGTATAAAGAAAAATCAAATATCCCTCTTGAACCTGAAACTCGTGTTACACTACAAGAGCCCATCGTAAAAAAAGAAAAAGTCATTCAGTTTTTTCCTAACCCAAAACTAAACAAAAAAGTACATTAATTTAACAGCATAAGAGACATGCTTTACCTTAATTTTAGAAACACTTCAACCACGACTAAATGTTAATGTATTTAATCATAAATTTAGCGTTATGATATAAAATTTATAGTGAGCCCTATTACCGCAGATAATAGGGTTTATTAATTGAGTGCTTATGAGTTTTAAAATATACCATGGAAGTATTAGCTAAAATCTACTCAGACAATAAAAATAGTCATATCCTCTTTATTTATACTCTTTTATACAAACCTTTATCTCATTTTGAGACAAAAAGGTCACTTTATGATTTACGAATTAGCCTTATGTTTGGTATATTCTTATATATCCTCTATAGCTTTTTTTACCTAATAATTTATTTAGTTAACAAAGAGGCTATATTAATTATTACAGCAACAGTAGTGTGGTTACTTGCAACTATTATCTTATCATTTAAAGCTTTATTTTATAGAAGTCACAAGATAATTAAGTATACGGTGAGTTGCTAAATTGAACCCTACAATGAAAGGATTACTACATGTTGTGGTATAGCTGTATTATAGTTATGGCACTAGTTATATACACCATATTACTTTATGGTTCGACTATCTATGCCTCACTAAATAATACTAATATTTCATCTCCTTTTC
>CAYNAM010000111.1:0-7886 GCA_964395065.1 uncultured Ventosimonas sp. | reverse complement strand
CACTCAGGCATTAACTGAACTTTTTGGTAAAGCTCCTATCGGTTGGTATACAGGACGTGATAGTCCAAATACAAGGGAGCTTGTTGTCGAACAGGGCGGTTACTTGTTTGATAGTGATTACTATGGCGATGATTTACCTTTTTGGACAGAGGTCACTTTATCTTCAGGCGAAAAGAAACCCCACTTAGTCATCCCTTATACATTAGATGCCAACGATATGCGTTTTGATACGCCTCAAGGTTTTAATACAGCAGAACAGTTTTATACGTATTTAAAAGATAGTTTTGATGTGTTGTATGCTGAGGGAGAAGAGTCTCCTAAAATGATGTCTATTGGTATGCATTGCCGATTATTAGGTAGGCCAGGACGTTTTAGAGCATTACAGCGCTTTTTAGATTATGTTCAACAGCATGAGAAAGTATGGGTATGTCGCCGTCAAGACATTGCAATGCATTGGCTCAAAAATCATCCGTATAAGAAGTAGATTTATTTTGTTAGTTAAATAAGGTGTAGTATGAAAAATTCTGTAAACTTTCCTCCTCTTAATCCACCTAGACGCCTACTCATGGGACCCGGGCCTATTAATGTCGACCCTAGAGTGTTGCAAGCCATGTCTCATCAGTTAGTTGGACAATATGATCCTGTCATGACAGGCTATATGAATCAGACCATGGCGCTTTATCGTGAGCTTTATAAGACTCAAAATCAGTGGACATTATTGATTGATGGAACGTCAAGAGCTGGTATTGAAGCTATCTTTATGTCTGTGATTAAGCCACATGATAAAGTGTTAGTACCTGTTTTTGGGCGTTTTGGTTTACTTTTGTGTGAGATTGCTAAGCGTTGTCG
Organism: uncultured Ventosimonas sp.; assembly: GCA_964395065.1. Lineage (GTDB taxonomy): Bacteria > Pseudomonadota > Gammaproteobacteria > Pseudomonadales > Pseudomonadaceae > Entomomonas. The sequence goes on along the minus strand of CAYNAM010000111.1, from coordinate 7,037 downwards.
TGCAGAAGTCCATAAAATTGAAGTACCTTGGGGTGAAGTGTTTGAACCAGAGCAGATAGAAAAAGCCATCAAAGAAATAAAACCTCGTATGCTGCTTACAGTGCAAGGTGATACTTCAACAACGATGTTACAACCGTTAGCGGCGTTAGGTGAAATTTGTAAACGTCATGGCGTACTTTTTTATACGGATGCAACCGCTTCTTTTGGTGGTAATCCGTTAGAAACAGATGCTTGGCATTTAGATGCTGTTTCGACAGGTTTACAAAAATGTTTAGGGGGACCACCAGGAAGCTCACCTATTACCTTAAGCGATACCATTGTAGAGCAAATTAACCAACGTAAACATATCGAAGAAGGCATTTTGGCTGCACATCATAAACAAGGCCAAGAAGAAATGGTTTATTCTAACTATTTTGACCTCGGTATGATTATGGATTATTGGGGGGCTGAACGCCTAAATCACCACACTGAAGCAACCAGTATGCTTTTTGCTGCGTATGAGTGTGGACGTTTATTATTAGAAGAGGGAATGGATAACAGCATTAAACGCCATAAATTACATGGTGATGCTGTTTTAGCGGGTATTGAGGCGATGGGATTAAAACCCTTTGGCGATCTTAAAAACAGAATGAACAATGTACTTGGCATTTATATTCCAGAGGGTATTGATGGTGAGCAAGTAAGAAGCTTATTGTTAAATGATTTTTCAATAGAAATAGGCAGCTCTTTTGGTCCTTTAAAAGGTAAAATTTGGCGTATAGGTACTATGGGATACAATGCGCGAAAAGATTGTGTGTTAGAAACCTTGGCTGCTTTAGACTGTGTTTTAAACCGTGTTGGTTTTAAAACGGCACAGGGGGCTGCTTTTAATGCTGCAATGCAAGTTTATCAAGAAACTGTATAGTTTTTGGTAAAGTAACCCAGAACCTGAGCTAAGACTTAGGTGCTGGGTTTTTTTATAAATATAACTAAAGGAATTAGCAACGTATGAGGAAACAGTTTTTTTCAATCAAAAAAATGGCGCTTCTGATGAGCTTGTTGACAGTATGTCACTCTTCATTTGCAGATATAAGTAAGGCAAAAGATGGTTGTCAGATCAAATTACATGAAATGGGGGTATTGTATCAGCAGAAATCTGCTGAAATTGCTGCTATACAATTACAAACTTATGCGTTAGCAGCATTACGATTAAAACAGCTAAATAAGCCATCTAAAAAGCCATTAGCCATTGTTGCGGATATCGATGAGACAATTATTGATAATACAGCACTTTTGGTAAGAGATATTAAAAATTGCCATGATTTTACAGAATGGGATACTTGGGATGATTGGGAAAAGTATGGAAATCCCACGTTAATTCCTGGGGCATTAAGTTTTTTCAGGGATGCAGATGATGCAGGAATAAAAATCTATTATGTTTCTGATCGCTTTCAAAAAAATAAAACGTCGACTTTAGAAACTTTGAGAGTATTAGGATTACCTCAAGTTTCAGATCAAAGTGTTTTGCTTAATTACGCATCTAAGGAAGAAAGACGCCAACTTATTAGTAAACATGCAAATATTATTATGTTATTAGGCGATAGTTTATCTGATTTTTCTGCTGACTTTTCAAGCAAAAAAACGGTTGTTGAGCAACAGCAGCAAGTTATAAAAGATAAACACCATTTCGGTATGGATTGGATTATCTTTCCTAATGCTGCTTATGGTAGTTGGCATAAAGCCTCATCAACAGAATGGAAGAAGTAATAAGCGCTAATAAAAGATAAATAGTTATGATGGGTATTTATCTTTTATGATTCAACCGATAATCGAAATATCTAATTATTTAAATATTTCTACAGGTTGGCAGTTACCGATTTGTATTCCTTCATGTGGGGGATTACTGTTATATCCCATCTCATGCGTAAGGCAATGGAAAATACCTCCATGTGAAACAATTAGTTTAGTTTTATGAGTAGTATCCTGTTCTATATCTGTCAATATAGTGGTTAATCTTTGTATTAGCGCTGTCTTTGTTTCCACGCCTTCAATTTTATCAAAGTCATCATTAAGAGGCTGTGTTCTTGGTGTTCCTTCTAATACTCCGAAGCCACGCTCTCTTAAGCCATTCAAAATAATAACTGGCGGTTTATGTGGTTGTTGTTCGGCAATTGTTTTTGCTGTGACATAAGCTCTTTTTAATGGGCTAGTAAAAACAACATCAATCTTCTTGTTTGATAAGGTTATAGCAGCATTGATTGCCTGTTGTTGACCTTTTTCATTGAGCTCAATATCGGTACACCCCATCCAAAGCTTTTTGTGATTAAAATCTGTTTCACCATGACGAATAAAAAGTAGCATAAATAAAAACCTTTACTAATAATAATTTAAACAGGCAATTTTGATAGAAAATCGAATAAATCAAGTGTATTTATATAAATATTATGGATAGTTTATAAACTTTATCCAGAGGATTAAACTCGTTATCTGAAATAGCTCCTAATACTATACCATTCATAAACTAAACAGGCTCTCAATTATGTTTGCTCTATTAAAAACACAGATTAATGCAGATAAAGTTCCCGAGCAATTGATTCAAAAAACTTATCATACTTATAAAATACAGGCTTTACTGAGCGTTTTTTTAGGTTACCTTTCTTATTATATTGTTAGAAATAACTTTACATTATCAACTCCTTATCTCAAAGACCAGTTACACTTCGATACACAGGAAATTGGTATTCTGACCAGTTTAATGCTTATCGTTTATGGGATTAGTAAAGGTGTAATGAGTAATCTTTCAGATAAGGCCAGCCCTAAACGATTTATGGCTGTTGGTTTGTTACTTTGTGCACTTGTTAATATTGGGTTAGGATTTAGTTTTGCTTTTTGGATGTTTTTAATTTTTGTTGCACTTAATGGCTTATTTCAGGGGATGGGGGTAGGGCCTTCATTTATCACAATTGCCAATTGGTTCCCTCGAAGCGTTCGAGGGCGTGTGGGCGCTTTTTGGAATATTTCCCATAATGTGGGTGGTGGGGTTGTAGCTCCTGTTGTAGCAGGTGGTTTCACGGCGTTGGCGTTTGTTACAGGAGATGATAATACTCAAGATTATTGGCGTATTGCAAGTTATATTGTCCCCGCGATGATTGCTATTATTATGGCATTTGTTGTTTTGGGATTAGGCAAGGAATCACCTGTTGGTGAGGGACTGCCACCCTTGAAGGAGATAGTAAAAGATGACGATGAGTTGGTGAAAACAGAATTAAACACGGCTATTGCCAACATGAGCTCATGGCAAATTTTTGTTAAGTATGTTTTACCTAATAAGAATGCATGGTTTATTTCATTTGTTGATGTTTTTGTATACATGGTGCGTTTTGGAGTTATTAGTTGGTTACCTATTTATTTGTCAGATGTAAAACAATTCTCAAAAGGTGAGATGAGTTTTGCATTTTTATGTTTTGAATGGGCAGCAATTCCTTCTACGCTTTTAGCAGGATGGTTGTCCGATAAGCTTTTTAAAGGACGACGCATGCCTTTGGCAATTTTGGCTATGGTTCTTATTTTCTTTTGTATTATTGGGTATTGGCAAAGTAGTTCTTTAGTTATGGTAACAGCTTTTGCCGCTGTGGTAGGATGTTTAATTTATATTCCACAGTTTCTTGCTTCTGTACAAACCATGGAAATAGTTCCTAGTTATGCTGTAGGTTCTGCTGTAGGGCTTCGTGGTTTTATGAGTTATATTCTAGGTGCTTCTTTAGGAACCAGTATTTTTGGGTTTGTTGTTAAGCAGACGAATGGAAATTGGGATATTGGTTTTTATTTATTATTAGGCGGGACAGTGTGTTGTATTATATTCTGTATTCTTTCTCATTTTGGAGCGTTAGAGTTAGAAAGAAAGCAAAAAATAGCTAGTCGATGATGATAAAAATTTAGAGCGGGGTGTGACAGTATTAAAATGTAGCTGATTTGCCCCGTCTAAATTTCTATGTAAGCTTAGAAAAACAATGTCATTTTATTGTGACTTACTGTCTTCAGATTTGTGTGGTCTTTTGCTTTCAGTATTGTGTTTTTTGCTTACATTCTTACCTTCGTGTTGTTTTTGATCTACTTTATGTTCTCTTTTTACATTTTTACCATCGTGTTGTTGGTTTTTATCCGCTTTATGTTCTCTATTGGCTTTTTTACTGTCATGCTGTTGGTCTTTATCAACTTTATGTGCGTTGTTTACATGCTTTCCTTCAGCTTTTTGTGATTTGTTGCTATTGTCATGTCTAGTTGATTTTTTACCTTCATGTTGTTGGCCTTTATTTTCTTTATCTTGCTTCTTCATGTCACGTTGTTCATGAGGCGCTTGTCTATTTTGATTGTGCTCTGTGCTTTGAGCAGCTGCATAGCCAGCAACACTTAAAGATAATAAAGCAGCAACTGAGGTAGCTAATAATTTTTTCATGGTGTAATTCCTTTGTTTTGTAATTTAAGTGCTTATATATTAGCTACAGAAGTGTAAAGAGAAAATACAGCTTGGGTAAAGAGTATGTAAATATTGGGTTGTTGTTATTCAAATAAATTTAAGCACATTGTTGTATAACTCAATGGTGAGTTGGGTTATAGAGTCTTTTGTTTATGTAAAGGGGAAGGATTTATCTGTATAGTTGATTTAAGTCCGTGTACATCTCCATTGTCATCGACAAACGAATATTGGACATTCATTTGTTTAGGAATCATTACTGAGTCAACGTTGATCTTATAGCTATTAGTAGAAAAAGGAGGAACCATCATATCCAGTTGTGTTTCATTATGATAGGTATGATTATTGATGGTTAGCTCAATATTAGATAAGGAAACGTAGTAGGGGGTAGGGTTTTTACAAAAAATGGTGATTTTTAGATGATGAGCATTAGCATAGCAATTTAACTGCTTAACGAGTTTTTTTTCTTCTGGTTTATTTAATAAGTGGGTAGGTCTATAAAATAGTTTAATCTGTGTGTTCATCGCTACGGTGACATTATCGATTAATTTATTCTCTTGAGTTGTTGGTGGAACTTCATATAAATTAATCCAGAAAGCAGACTCCCTATCGTTAGGTAGTATTTTTTGTTTGTTATGTATGATGCGTAATCCTTTTATTTCTCCCGTGGTTAAACTTGACATGGGGGGCGTAATAATAAAAGGAGAAACAGTAGCGCTTGGAATATTTTGGGTATTTCCATCATCGATCCAAGTTTGCATTAAAATAGGGTAGTTATTGGTATTTGCAATCATCAGAATTTGTTGTTTATCATCACTGTTGAAAATAATTCGCTTTTTTTCAGGAATAATACCAGCATGGCTCATGTTGTAGCATAGAGTGGTCAGTAATAGAAAGACGGTTGTTTGAAAGGAAAACGCTGTTTTTTTCATGGTTTATTGCACTCTGACTAATACATATCCTTTTGCTTGAACGCGACCGGGGGTGATGGTCTGGCTAGGGATTTTTTGTAAAATAGCTGTGAACTGGCTTGTAAAGTATTGGTAACCTGCTTGAGATGAACTGCCAGTATCTGTTGCGCCTGTTAAAACAGGAAACCACCCCGCCTCTTTGCCACCAGGGCATAAACTAGTGCTACCACTTCCGTTGCAGTTTTGCCAACCGACAAAGGGTAAGTCTTGTCCATCGGGGGCTTTTAATGCAATACCAACTCCTGTGGCTATTGTGCTATTGGTACCATAACCATCAGACAATAAGTAACTAACGCCACCTTGGGCATTAACTAGCCCTAAAGATTGAGCGCTCTGATAGGCCTCTAGTGAGGTTTGGATTCCTATAGCGGTTTGTCCATTTGCAGTGCCCGATTTAACAGAATTACTACATTCAACGGTTATTGAAATATTACCTTGTACGGTTTTTCCTTGGTTTAATTCATTGATACTTACTGTTGGAAAGAGTACGGTAGGCGTTACATTTTTAGCAACGCAGGTTGTGTTCATTGTAACATTTGTTCGGGGTGGCGTTCCTAAGCCAATCGTTGTCCAATGGCCAGGCCAACCCTGAAAGTTATACGCTGAGTCTGACCCAATCGCTGGTGTAGAACCTGTTCCTGGCCCTTTAAATATCACGTAGCCATTAGGTTGAGTGCATATGTATGAGCCAGCGGCTTGCCATCCCGTTCCACAATAGTTAGACGCGGCACCACTGGTATATCCTGCTGAACTTACCTTAGCAACTTCAACTTTTATAGCACTAAAATCCTTTGCTCTGATTTTAATTTTTGTTCCGTCTTCTAAATAAGAGGTAATAGGGTATTGTTGCCATGTCCTTAAAAAGGTTTGTCCACTGTTAAGATGGGTAAGTTTTATTCCAGTATAGCGAATCTTATTTTGATAAAAACCGCTAAGGCCATCCTCTGTTCCTATGGTATAAAAGCCACCATAAAGATCATCACCGTTTGTTGCAAATATTTCATAGATGTTGCCAATATCTGCTTTGTCACATGTATAAATAACGGTGTCAGGTGAAGGATAGCTATAGCCTGGTGCATAATTGACAATTGATGTGGATATAATAGTGCCCGGTGGCTGAATATAGTTATCAGTGACGTTAATATTACCAAGCCCTGTATTGATTCCTTGTCCATCATAGCCTGCGATAGCGACATTACGTACACAATAACCATGAGCTAGCATTGGGATACTGGTAATAAAAGTTAATAAAGCAGCATGTAAATATTTTGATTTAATCATGAGGAGTGACTCATATACAGGGTAGGTTGAGTATGATTAAGTACTGGTTGGTGTCTTGTCCATTTAAGTTATAATTAACATGGCATTGTTGGGACCTTTTATCACCCCAGCGTACAGTTAGTTTACCACTTAGCTCTTCAAGTCTTGTATAGGCCTGTTTACCTTGACCGACCATCCCTACGTTTTTACCTTGGATATCGTAAACAGTGGCACCCATCGGAATAGTTTTATCTGTCGGGTCAAACGTGAATAAAACAGGGTAGCCTAATGTTGTATTAAATTTGATTTTAACGGCAGAACCTGCGTAGGGGGCAACTTGCTTTTGATTACTA
>CAYNAM010000110.1:0-8055 GCA_964395065.1 uncultured Ventosimonas sp. | reverse complement strand
GCTTAATATGAAAATATCATTTATGCAGTGGTACTATTGTTGGGGATAGGTCAGTCAGAAAACAATGATGGAGTGTTAGGTATTAACAGAGTATTTTTATTTTGTATTGAGTAGAGATTCTTCTTATCGTTATAAATTCCTTTTAAATTAGCTAGAATATTTAGCTACAGTATCTTTTATAAGATACATTACATGCGTTATTTGGCCTTATTATTGAGTATAAAAAATGACCAAGCAAATGAAGGATCGGTTTTTTAGGGTTTTTATGGGCTATGTATTTCCTATTTTTATAATGGGCTGTACATTTGGTATGTATTTTAATAGATCCAACTATATTAAAGATTATATTGTAACCTTTTTGCTTAGGGTACATGTTTTTGAAGCATTTAGTATTTTATTCTTTTCTATTCCTATAGTTATTTATAGTTGCTTAATGGAGTTTGTTATTAACCCTAAACTAGTCAATGGCTATTGGGCAGTGTTTATAAGTACCATTTTGGTGGCTATTGTTATTTTTAGCGCATTCAACTTTAACGAATACAAATATTCTTTAGGTCAACGTCCTTTTCAAGGGAGTGGACAATATATATTATTATTGATTGGTTTAGGTATTGGATTGTTATCTAGTTTGTGGCTACGTTTTATTTATATTAGGCAAAAAAATGAGCAGCCTTTATCTGCAAGTGTTTTGTGCATTAATGCACTGACTATTCTAAGTTTTATTACCAGTACCATATTCATAGTAGTGGTGTTTGGCAGGTGATGATTCTAGAGGGATATTTGGGCAGAAAATGAAAAATCGCATTTTTAGAGTTTTTAATGGATATATAGGTAGCATTTATTTGATAGTGATCCCTGTGATGATTTTCGTCAACGTCATCATGATAAGTCCTATTTTTATAGCTATGGCTCTTATAGTTATGTTTTCTATTCCGATTATTATTTATAGTTTTCTGATGGAGTTTGTTGTTAATCCTAAAGTGGCCAACAGTTGTTCGGCTATTTTTATTAGTATAGTTTTTTGGGGTATTACCGTTGGATTATTGCTTTCAAAACCTATCTTTATGTCTGTTAATGGGTTTAATTTAATTCCGTCATGTATATTTGGATTTGGAGGGGCGCTATCTGGCATGTGGATACGCTTTATGTATGTTAGAGACATTACAGGCCAGCGATTACCTTTTTGGTATGAATTTATTCTTGCTTGCTTTTATATCGTTGCAATAATGGTATTGCTTTGTATAGTGGTTTTTATATTAGCATATATTTTAGTCAAATTTTTAAACATGATAGGAGTATAGCAAGTTTGATTAGTTTAAATTAAAAAATATGATGACACTAATGGATGCAATTGTGTACTTTAATTCGTTTATTGTTGAGTGCAAAAAATGACCAAGCAAATGAATGGTCGGTTTTTTAGAGTTTTTGGTGGGTATGTAAGTTGTATCGGTTTAATCGTTATCACATATTTTATCTTTGGTGTGATTTTTCCCGAAACTCTTATGAGTTTAGACCTTTTTATACTAATTATTGGTATTACTGTTTTATTTTCTATCCCGGCAATTATTTATAGTTTTCTAATGGAATTTGTGATTAATCCTAAAATATCTCGTAGTTATTGGGGTATTTGTATTAGTGTATTTTTTTGGATTATTACAGTTGGAGTTTTTTTTTCAGGATTTACGTTCATATCACTTGATAGGCATAACTTAATATTGTCATTAAGGACTGGAATTGGGGGATTGTTATCTGGTATTTGGATACGCTATATGTATGTTAGAGAAATTAAAGGACAGCAAGTACCTTCATGGTTTATATTTATTCTTATTTTTTTTATTTGTTTTGCCGTAATAGGGCTATTAGTTGCAGTTATTTTGTTATTGATAATCGCTTTTAAATAATAGGGATACAACGTGCTTGATTAATTTGAATTATCCATTGTATGGGCTATTAACTCATCCGCTACAGGGTATATAACCCTTACGCTGTTGGCATACAATTTTTGGCTGTTTAAGAAGGTAGCAGGCTTACCTCCTTGGCCTTTTTGGTAGATGTCTTGCCATATTTCGTTTTGACGCACAACTTGATTAGATACCTTGATAAAACGATGATTTTTTTGGTAAACATGGTATTTAATATCGCTGGCTAGGTTACATAAAATTTCCCCTTCTAATTGGTGTTCAGCGACATGAATCGTCAGTTGATAGGTATTTGGCGTCGGGTTAAATAGAATAAGGTCTATGTAGTTGTAGAAAAGCGCTGCACCTGAGCCAAAGGGTAGTATTCGACCATCATCAGGAAAGGGATCAAAACTATGGTTGGCGCGCTCAATTACTTGTAAAGGGGAGTGTAATGCCATCCAGTGAATAAGGTTACTGATTTGGCAAAGCCCACCCCCTACGCCCGCCTGTGCTTTTCCAAAGGAAAGCTCCATTCCCTCTACAAACCCTCTCTTGGTTGTGGGGCGACGGACTAGTTTCCAAAAAGAAAAGTATTGATTAGGTTTAATAATAACGTGATTTAAATAAGGTGCTGCTTTTTTTAAATTGATGACTTTGTTGTGTTGTAATCTAGCATCACTATCGCCCAGTTTACGGATTAGTTTTGAGGTGTGCTTGATCAGACGGTAAGGTAATCTTTCCTCTTGTGTTGTATTTGCATAGCTTCGTTTAGAGAGTCGCCAACTAATCGCACGGAATAGTCTTTTTTGAGTAACGCGAAGTTTATAGAGTATGGGGTGGTAAGAGGAAAGCGGTTTTTTCATGGTCGTATTAATTTGTATGTCTTTCCATATACTATGCAACAATGCAGCTTGATACGCTTAAGATTAAATGAGTCAATAATAATTATACAGTATAAAGATCAATGTATATAATTTATCGATTCTAGGGTGAACCTTGTCATTAATTAGGATAATCATGTTAAGTCGAATTTGCCAGTTATTCCCTTTGTGGGCAGTAGGCGTTGCTATTGCAGCTTATTTTATTCCCAGTGTTTTTCTACCGTTCAAACCGGGAATTAGTTATTTATTGATGTTTGTGATGTTTACTATGGGCGTTTCACTGAGCGTCGCTGATTTTAAATATGTTTTTGCTAAGCCCAAAGCTGTGATTGTTTGTACTGTTTTGCATTATGTTGTGATGCCATTGGCGGCTTTAATTTTAGCTAAGTTATTTAATATGCCGACGGAGTTAGTGGTGGGTATGGTATTGGTTGGGAGTGTGTCGAGTGGGACAGCCTCTAATGTTATTATTTACTTGGCAAAAGGTAATGTGGCGCTATCAGTGACAATTTCGTCTATTTCTACGTTGGTAGGGGTGGTGGTTACACCTCTTTTAACATTGTTATTAGTTGGGCATGCGGTTACGGTTGATGCATGGTCAATGTTTGAGCATATTGTGCTGATAGTACTTGTGCCTATTACTTTTGGTTTGGTGGTACATTATAGATGTAATAATGCGGTGAAAAAAGTAGAACCTATTTTGCCTTTGTTCTCAATGTGTTGTGTTGTGCTACTCATCGGTGTGGTTGTGGCGGCTAGCCAAGCTCAGATTGCGAATGTGGGGATGATGATTATGGTCGCTATTGTCTTGCATAATGCCATAGGTTTATTAGGTGGCTATTGGGGCGGTAAGTTGTTTGGTTTTGATGAGTCAACCTGTCGGACGATGGCAATCGAGGTGGGTATGCAAAACTCTGCCTTAGCGGCTACGTTGGGGCAAGCTTTTTCTCCATTGGCTTCTTTACCAGGTGCTATTTTCTCCGTCTGGCATAATATTTCAGGCTCTTTATTGGCGAGTTATTGGCAAAGAAAACCAACTAAGCATAAAGAAGAGAGCTCAAACAAGTAATCTTTAACATGGTATTTTGTTTTATTCTTTCGGTAGAATAGATAGCATGGCCAAAGCAATCAAAATACCCCCTGCTGTTAGGAGAGCACGGTTAGTTGCCATTGTGAAAATGTCATCTGTTGCAGGAAAATTAAAAGCTAATGCAACAGAGGTTAAACAGAATGTCCAAATACCATAGCGTTTAGCTGTAGCAATTTGCATTATGAACATGACTAAACAAACAAGCAGTATGTGTAACCATGGAATAGGTGACAGCCCTAACAATATTCCACCGGTTACAGCCCCCAGTAAGCTGCCCATAATACGTGTTTTTATACGGTAAATTGTTTGTTTTTGTGTTGGCTTTATGACTCTAAGTGCAGCAGCCGGAAGCCAGCAAGGGTGTGTGCCAGGGCTAAAACAAGCCAGTAAGCTACCGCATAATGTGATTATTATTATAGTCATACCAAAGCGCTTCTGTTCTGGATTGTTTTTTAAGTCAACTTTATTAAGCTTGTGTGGTGTCGTTTCTTTTGTAAAGCAGAAATAAGCGATAGCAATTCCCCAAATACACCCAAAACTAAAAAAAAGTGAATAGAATACTGGTCCATCGGTGGGGATTTGGTTAATGGATAAGAAATAACCCAAGGTGGCTAAAGCAAAGGGCATACGCAAATGGTCATTATGTAGTTCACTAATACATTGTGTGGTAGCTGCTAATAGTGCAAAAATAAAGAAAAATGGAGAACCTAGTGAAGTAAAGATGCCAACTGTAGCAAATAGACTATAAATAATAGCAGACAGCACTAGGATTTTTAATGTGTTTTTTGGGGGGATAAAAATAAATGCACTGACAAGCAGATAGGTACCAAAGGACATAATGGCGCCATTTTGTGCTTGATCGATGAGAAGCCCTATTATCCAAGGTAAAACAGTGCCGATAGTGATACCTAGAGCACGAAGTGTTTTTTCCCATGTGATAAATTTAATGGTGTTGTTACGTGCAGTCTGTATTTTAGTCATAACCAGTATTTCTAGTGATGGGTAGGTCTATAATAGACTTAATAGCTTTATGAGACAGCCCAATAAAAATACTAATATTTATGTTTTAGGAGTAAGTTTAATATGATGGCTAATACGCTTACAAGGCCTACGCCCGCCAAACTAAACTCTCCTATTTTGAGGGCTAGTCCGCCTATACCACAAGTTAGAACAACTGATACAATAATAAGATTTTTTGGGATGGACAGGTCTACTTTTGCATCAATAATTGTTTTTAATCCTATCGAGGCAATTGTTCCAAACAATAGAATTGTAATACCTCCCATGACAGGTTTTGGAATGGATGTTAAAAGTGCATTAAATTTTCCAAAAAACGCTAAGCAAATAGCCAATATAGCTGCATAAGTCATGATAATGACGTTAAAGTTACGGGTAATCATAAGGGCACCTGTAACTTCAGAGTAGGTTGTAATCGGTGGGCCACCAATTAAACCAGCAAAACAAACACCCAAACCATCACCTGTTAGCGTCTTGTGTAACCCTGGGGATTGGGTATAGTTTTGGCCTGTGACATTTCCTGTGGCGATGATGTTGCCTATATGTTCAATAATGGGAGCAATTGCAACGGGAATCATTAGTAAGGCGACAGTCCAATTAACTTCTATGGCGTGAAATTTTGGGATGGCAAACCAAGGGGCATCTATAATAGGCTTGAAATCGATCACACCCATTATTGTTGCAGCTATATAACCAACGATAACACCTGATAAAATCGGGATTAAACGAAGCATTCCTCGCCCGAAAGTTGAGACAATTATGGTTGTGATCAGGGATATGGTAGCTAACGTGATGGCCTGATAGTAAGTAACTGTTGAGTCTTTAATACCCATAGCCATGTTAGATGCAGTTACAGCTACGGAAAGCCCAATAACAATAATAATAGGGCCAATGACTATAGGCGGAAATAATTTGTCAATTAGCTTAATGCCTCGCCATTTAATAATAAGGGCGAAAATAAAATATGTGAAGCCGGCAGCAAATAGACCAAACTGTGTTACACCTTGCCCCCATGTTGCCATTACATAGGAGATAGGTGCGATAAACGCAAAGGATGATCCTAGAAAGATAGGGACTTGACCTTTGGTGACTAATTGGAAAATAAGTGTTCCTATTCCCGCTCCAAGGAGTGCCATGGCGGGATTAAGGCCAGTGAGGATTGGGACAAGTACCATAGCGCCAAAGGCAACAAAGAGTATTTGGGCGCCTGCTATAAATTGTTTTATGTAATACATAGGACCTTACCTAATAAAAGGGCTGTGTCATTATATCGGTTAATTTCGATAGATAGAGATAAAATTTAAGTGTTATAAGCTTGTGTTTGCCAAGGTGCCTCATAAATAGACTGGTAGAGCCTTTCTGTCCAGTGTTCAAATTGTTGATTTTGATTGAGTTGTTCAAAAGAAGGATATTGTCTACACAGTACAGTACTTTGTTGGCACTCGCCTATTATATAATCTGTACCTTCATAGGTGAGTTGTGCCGAATCAAGGTCTTTTTCTTTTAGCCATGAAAATCCTGTTTTTATTGCTGTTGGTAAGGGATATTGCATGCCTACTTGCCAAGTATCTAATAAAATATTTAAGAGGGCGGAAGCTTCTTTGGGTTTGTAGGTTTCTAGGTAAATGGCCGAATCTGTACCTAATACGGTAGTTTTCAAGGGGATATTAACGCTGTTAGCGGCAAGTTGGGTAACCCATGGTGCAATGAGATGTTGCCATTTTGTATTTTTATTTTGAACCAGTGTCGTTGGTAAAGCAGTGCAGTTTAGAAGCTGGTTGTCTTCCAATTGATAGAGATTATGTATCCAACTTTGGAGAAAAACGTCTTGATTATGGTAGTTAATAGGCAAGGGTGTTTCTAGTTTTTTACAAGGTGCAATCATTAATCGATGATGGTTTAATAGCGGAGTGACAGTGTTAATAAGTTCTTGTGCTAGTTGCTCACCAAAGCCAGCGATAGGAAGCTGCCCTGTAAGTTTTAGAAAGTTGACATGATGGTTAAGTATTTGTTGTGTTTTGGTTTCATCTTGGTTGTTGTTAAGGCAACTTTTTAGCCATTGCTCTAGTATTTGATAGCGTTGTAAACCATCTAGCGTGAAAGGTTCATTATCTTCTGTTAATTCCTTCTTTTGATTGAACGTTACTTTTAGTCGTTGATTAAAAAAGTAACGAACAGGGTGTTTTAAAAAGCTAATTAATTGCTCTAAGTTAATAGGGGTATTGACTGGAAATGCAGGGAGTATCTCATTAGTGATAATTTCTTTATTTTTTCTGTATAAGCCTGCCCATTCTTTTGCATAACTAAACCAGTTTTTATCATTGTGAAAATAACGGCTACTAAAAGGTTGTAATGCATGAATTTGAGTTAGCCCCTGTAGAATTTCCTGATTATTGTCTAGTTTCCAACCTGCTGCAAGATGGTCGCGTAATTGACCAACCAAAACTGAGGGAGGGCGTTCGCTATTATCACGAATATTTCTGCCGACCCAACTAATGTAAAGCTTTTCCCTTGCTGATAAAAGTGCCTCAAGTAGTAGGTAACGATCATCCTCTCGACGAGACCGATCCCCAGGACGATAATCTTTGGCCATTAGATCAAAATCTATATGTGTTGTGGGGCGTGGGTAGTCTCCATCATTCATTCCAAGTAAGCAAATTATTTTAAAAGGGATGGCACGCATGGGCATAAGTGTACAAAAACTCACAGATCCCGCAATAAAATTTTGATTAAGCCGCTCTCTATCTATTCCTGAAAGCCAAGCTTCTCTTACAACCGTTAGAGGGAGTGATTCGTCAAGTCCTGCCTCTTCACAGAGTGTTAGCCAATCATCAAGTAGGTTCGCTAGGTCAGTGAGTAGTTCTTGTTCGTTATCATTACTTGGCTCGAAGACTAGCTCGAGTGATTGGCGGAGTAATGTAGCCCATTGCAGGGGGGGTAAGTGTTGGGATAGTTTCTTTTGAATATCGTCGAGAACAGCAATGAATTGTGCGAGTGAACCAATTAAAATGGCTTGATTTCCTCCGATTTCATCAAAAGCTTGGATAGACTGCCAGTCATTTGTTGTTGTGCCCATCGCATAGCCCAGTAGCATACGGCGCAGTCCAAATAGCCAACTGTTTTGATCTATTTGCTGGGGTAAGCCTAAGTCATGACGTTGTTGAGC
>CAYNAM010000109.1:0-8062 GCA_964395065.1 uncultured Ventosimonas sp. | reverse complement strand
TGCCTGAAGACATGAAACTAAAATTGGTCGAGCCATTGCGCGAACTATTTAAAGATGAAGTACGTAAAATCGGTCTTGAGCTAGGCTTACCTTACAACATGGTCTACCGTCACCCCTTCCCTGGTCCCGGCTTAGGTGTTCGTATTTTAGGCGAAATCAAAAAAGAATATGCTGACTTACTCCGCCAAGCAGACCATATTTTTATTGAAGAACTTCATAAAGCTGATTGGTACCATAAGGTCAGCCAAGCCTTTGTAGTATTTCAACCAGTAAAATCTGTTGGCGTTGTTGGCGATGGTCGTCGTTACGCATGGGTTGTCGCTCTTCGCGCGGTTGAAACCATTGACTTTATGACTGCTCGCTGGGCTCATCTTCCTTATGAACTACTGGAGAAAGTCTCCAATCGTATCATCAATGAAATAGAAGATATCTCAAGAGTAACCTATGATGTTTCTAGCAAACCTCCCGCCACAATCGAATGGGAATAGTGATATCTAGAACCTATTAGCTCTATAGTGTAAAATAAAGCCAGTACTATCAGTAGATAGACTGGCTTTTTATTTCCTATTAGTTCTTGCTTGTGTAACTATTTAAAATACCGTTACCTAATCACGGTAATCCACCCGAAAAATAAAAGGTTTTAAAAGTAGAAAATTCTTATGCTAATAGTAAAGTAAAAAGTTCTATGAAAAGACCAGACTCAATGACAGTCAAATAATCGCCATATTAAATCAATCAGCATCAGGTACTCCAGTACCAGAACTATGTCGAGAGCATGGTAGTTACTACTGGTGAACCAAATATGGTGGCATAGATGCTTCTTTAATGGCTAGGTTAATGGAGTTAGAAACATAAAAGGCTCGTCTTAAGAAGATGTATGCTGAGGAAAGGTTAAAAGTAGAAATTATTCAGGAGGCTATGGTAAAAAAGTACTAAAGCCAAGTCAGCATAAAGAAAACGGCTTTACAAACTGTAATCATAAAGGCTGTTAGTATTAGATTAGCCTGCTAAGCTTTTTATATCCGTGAGACTTGTTGTCGCTATCAACTTAAGAAAATAGAAGATAATATCTTGAAATAAACTATCCGTTATAGTTGATTAAATAAATACCTATTTAATAATCTTGATGAGGTACAAGACTATGCAACCACGTGATTATGGTTTTATAATCACCAACGCCCTCATTAAGCTAATGGAAGTAAGCGTTTTTTAATGCTTTTAATAATGATGCTGAAAACTCACACCACACAATATTAGACTTAAATCCTATATACTTAACGCTCATATTATTAGATATTTTAATAAGACTATAAGAAATATTAACGTTCTACTTCATAGTTAGATTTTCGGTTCTTGTTTGGTTGATACTTTGCTCTCAAGCCACCCTAGTTATTTTTAGTTTTTATAGGATGTATAACTAATTATTTTTATGCATGGTTAAGAAGGTTTATTAACTTTATTTACATCTGTTTATGTTTATTCTTAACGTAATTGTATAAAACCAAAGGTAATGATCGTAATATTAATGATTTCTCGTTTCCTTTGGTGAGTCACACAAATAAATCTTGAAGTAATATTTAAAAATAAATGATACGGTAATAATTTATGAATGGTGAATACATTTACAAAAGTAGTATAAAAACGACAATAGTCATTGATTACAGTGCCCCTATCGATGCCATAAAAATTGCATTTTTAAAGTTAAAAAATAACAGCGTTTTATAACTAATTCAGGAGGCGTTTATCATTTCGATCTAGTCAGATCAACGTGTGTCTAATCATGCTTTATAAGGATGTAGCATTGGTTATTTTTAAGTCAGTTTACCTTTAGTTTTTTACGCAATTTAAACTAAGTTTTAATTTATCAATTTTACTTGAGTGGATTTATCTTATGGAAAAAACCAATACTCCTCGTCGAGTTGTAATTACTGGATATGGCTGTATTACTCCTCTAGGCAATAATGCTAATGAGTCTTGGGACAGTATAATGAATTATAAGATTGGATATAATTTTTTAAATCCTGCCCCTGAAAACTCATCAATTAATGCAAGATTTTTTGGACGAACCAATGTTGGCAATACCGAATTCAAAAAAATTCCAGCTCAATATAGACGTGCATTACCACGTTTTGCAAAAGTGGCATTTTTAGCCGCTCAAGAAGCCTTACAACAAGCATTTAATAACAATGAGATAAACCAATTCTATAGCGAAATGGATTGTGGTGCCATCGTTGGTACAGGTTGGGGGGGATTGGATGAGGCCTATGATTGTCACGACCAATATAATGAAACCGGATATGGCAGTCCTTTAGGTAGTCTTCTTACCATGCCCAATATTGCTACGGCTGTCTGCAGCATGATGTGGAATCTACGTGGATATCAAAACACGCCTATTGCGGCCTGTGCTACAGGAACTATAGCAATAGGTGATGCTTTTGAGGCTATCAAACAAGGCCGAGCAAAAATGATGTTAGCTGGTGGTTCAGAAGCATTAAACTCAAAAACTAATATATGGAATATTGATATATTACAAGCTCTCTCAAAAGAAACAAACGATATTACAAAGGCTTCCTGCCCATTTGATGCGAATAGAAGTGGTTTTGTTTTATCAGAAGGTGCTGCGATAGTATGTTTAGAAGAGTTAGAAAGCGCATTGGCAAGAAAAGCACCCATTCTAGGTGAAATAACAGGTTACGGTAGCTATTCGGATGCTAGAGACTTTACCGCCCCAGCTGAAGATAAACGAGCAAGAATTTTTTCAATCACAAAAGCTCTAGATCAAGCTAAGATAGCTGCTTCTGATATTGACTATATCAATGCACATGGAACATCCACCCCCCTCAATGACTTAAATGAAACTGAAACTATCAAAGATGTCTTTGGTAAAAAAGCTTATGAAATACCTATATCCAGCACAAAGTCGTACTCTGGTCATCTCATAAGTGCAGCAGGTAGCTTTGAAACGATATTGTGTTTAAAAGCAATTGAAAATGGAGTTATCCCAGCCACTATTAATTTAAATAATCCTGATCCGCAGTGCGACCTCGATTATGTTCCTAATAAACATAGAGAAATGTCTATTAATAAGACATTGAATCTTTCTTTTGGCTTTGGCGGCGCCAATGCGGCACTAGTTATAGAAAAATTTATATCATGAACATGAAAAAACTAAGGTATCAGAATCAGCAAGTATATAAATGGGCAGATTTTTCTAATGATTTAAACCCAATACACTTTGATAATGAGTATGCAAAAAAAATGAATATGGTCGCAACACCGATTCATGGAATGCTTGCAATGTTGGACATTAAATCAGCATTATTTGAGCATTTTAAAGAAAAACCTAATAATGGACTAAGATATCGATGCGCCCTAAGGTCACACCTCTTTCAGGAAGAGGACTACTCATTAGATCTGGATAATAAACAGCAAAAAATTAAATATACTTTGAGCGAATTAGGCTCTCAAGCAGCTCGCTTATCAGGATATATGGGAGAGATTAATTATGATCTGAAAGAAATCACTCAATCCCCCATATGGAGAACTATTGAATTTCAGGCTAACGCACTGGATGATTTAATTCCAAAGTTTAATGCTTGCCTCGATGGCAAACAGCCATTATGGATCTTTATTGATGGATTGCTATTTAGAGAAATTCTAGTCAATGACGATTTATTTTTGTCATTTATAAAGAAAACGAATACTCATAAAACATATGATTCAGTAACGGATTTGATGACAAAAATGTCTGTCGTACAGACTCACCATAACTGCTTAATTTCAAAGTCTGTACAGCAAGACTATCTCTTACCATTATTTTTTTCTCAGCGCGATTACTCCATTGATTGTGTAATTAGACAACCTACGATTGATGGTAATGATACTGATGGATTTGTAGTAGATGTAGATGTTGATGCTTTTTGTAATGACTCGTTCTTATTAAGAACATCCGTAAGCTTAAAAATTTTTAATAATGAGGAAATATAGTATGACTAGCAATAATAACGTTCTTTTATTTTTTAAAGAAAAATTCAATGAAATAAAAGACCTTGATGAAGATTCAATTAACACGGATACACAGATAGAAGCATTAGATTTGGATAGCCTCGATTTTGTTGAAATTCAAGTGGGCGTAAAAAAGAAATTCAATATTTCTTTATCACCTGAGTTATTTGAAGGGAAAATTACGACTATCGGTGAGCTTTGCGACTATATACAAGCTCCACAATAGTATAAATATAGATGGAGTAAAAACTTATGACAAAAATTCAATCTATTGCAGATATTCATATTGATGAAAATAATGTTTTCACTTTAGAGGATCATCGCACAGCACATATTAAAAAGCTAATCGATGTATCACACCAAAAATTTATGGATGTTGATAGTGTTATACCTTGGAAAGATGGCATTAATAAAAACCTTTTACCTAAAACACCAGAAACATCCTGGATTTATGGAACACCTTACTGGGATGAACTGACCGAAGAACAACGTAAAGAAATGATGTGGATGGAAGTGGCTAGAGACGTATCAATGTTTATCTGGCTAGAGCAGTGTCTTCCCCCCTTATATGTTGGTTATGTCAACACATATAAAGATAGATTATCGCCAGAAATATATGAGTATCTTATGATTTTTTCTAAAGAAGAAATTATACACACCCTCATGTTTCGCCGATTTCTTAAACTTGGCAATTTACCTTTATATAGTGCACCAACAGGGCCTTATGTACAACTGTACGAGAAGCTACCACATTTACATCCTGTTATAGGTATTTTATGGACATTAACAGTCGAATGGGCCGCAGAGACCACAGCCATTTACGGAACACAAGATGACGCTGTTGAACCACTAACGAGAAAAATGTTTTATGAGCATCATCTGGAAGAGCTACGTCATATTATGTTTGGTCGCCGTTTAATTGAAAGTTTTTTTAACACTGCCTCTGACGAGGAAAAACATATCGTACGCCAACAATTTAAACCTGTGCTCAGTAATCTTGTCAACTTGATTACTTTTAATCCTGAAATAGTTTCTTTTTTAAGCTTCAAGTTTCCTGCCAATGTTAACGATCCTAAAGTAATCGAGTCTATTCGTAACTCAGAAAATAATCAACGGATAAATCCAGAAAGATTTAAAGAACAATATGATTGGTATAAAGAACTTGGCATCGTAGATGAAAATGAAACAATTTGATCTAATTTCAATAGGTTCAGGGATAACTGCATTATCATATATAATGCAGTTTTTAAAAAAGTCCCCAGAAAAGAAAGTACTCATCCTAGAGAAGCATAGGCTGATTGGCGGTTATGCTACACAGTTTATTAGACCTAAACAACACGCTTCCTTTGATGTCAGTCTACACAAATTAACAGGAATGGGAGATGATGGAAACCTCCGAAAAATCATTACTGACTTTGGTTTATTCGATGCATTAAATTGGGTATTCCCCAAAATGATATTTGATGCTTGTTTTAAGCAACAACATCTGCCGCTATCACATAATATACAACAAGTGATACACACACTTTTAGAAAAATTCCCAAATGAAGAGCAATCTATCCAATGTTTTTTTAATGACGTGGCAACCTATGGCTATGATGCTTATATGCAGTTTAGAATTTTAAGCGGGGATTATGAACCTGATCTAAAAAGACTTCGTTTTGCTCATGCTAACCTCAAAGAGATATCAGTTAGAGAAAAAATGAATCAGTATTTTACTGATGATAATTTAAAAGAAATTCTCTCTATTCCTTGTATATATGTCGGCTCTTATCCTGAGCAAGTCAGTTATCTATACTTTCTGCACGTTTGGTATGCTGTGTTATATGCCAAAACAGCTTATTTAAAAGGAGGCTCAAGCTCCCTTGCAGATGCTTTTGTCAAAAAAATTGAAGAACTTGGCGGTCAATTCATAACACGAGAAGACGTACAAGAAATCCTGATTGACCCTGAGGATAAAAATCAGGCACTTGCTGTAACAACAAAAAAAGGGAATCTTTATTATGCAAAAAAGTTTATTGTTAATACATCACCCAAATATGCAATGACTTTTTTTCAAGAAAGCTTTCAACAAGAAAAGTCTTATCAATTCGCTGAGCCAGCTAGTTCAACAACCACATTATATATTGTTCTAGACAAACCACCTGAAGAACTTGGTTTAACCTGTGATGAAACAATACTTCTTGCCAGCAATCCAGAAAAAGCTATATCTGCAAGAAAAAAAGCAAGAGAGAATCCAACGGATATCAACCTAAATGAGCAAGCATTTTGGCAGGACTCCTCTATAGAAGTCACTAACTACCACAAGTTGGATCCAGACTCAGGTATCGTTATTGTAATAAATGCTTTAGACCTTATTCATCATTGGCCAGAAAGAAAATCTAAAGAATATAAAGAGAAGAAGATAAGAGCTCAAAATATATTATTAAATAGACTAATTACAGAGTTTCCACTTATAGAAGGACATATTAAATACCTTGAACTAGCATCGCCAAAAACCTATTTACGCTACACCAATAATACCGATGGCTCAGGCTATGGCGCATTAGTTACAGGAAGGCATCCAAAACCAAATCGCAATCTATTAAAAAATGTACAACTTATGAGTCATTGGGTTTCAGGTGGCGGATATGAAGCAACTATAGGATATGGCTCATTAATGGGATCAAATGCTTAAACAAAAGGAAAAATATAATGTCAAACACAAACAAACAAAAATGGGTATTAGTTACAGGTGGTACAAGGGGAATAGGTAAAGATATAGTTATTCATTTAGCTGAAAATTACAGTGTAATATTTACCTATAAAAACTCTATTAAAGAAGCACAAGATGTTATAGAGCATTGCAAAAAACATAATTTATCAAAAGTTATAGCTATTCAATGTGATGGATGTGATGAAAGCTCAGTTATAAAAAATTCTAAACAGCTAATAGAACAATACGGCCCCCCCCACGCACTAATTAATAATGCAGGAATTACTCGTGACTCATTATTATTAAAAATGGAAAGTTCAGCATGGCATGAAGTCATTGATAACAATCTAAATGCCACCTTCTACTGGACAAAAAACTTGTTACCTTCAATGGTAGAAAATGGAGAGGGTGCAATTATTATGATGTCGTCCGTTTCAGGTATTAAAGGCAATATAGGACAGGTTAACTATAGTGTTACTAAAGCCGCCCTGCTAGGTTTTACTAAATCTCTTTCATTAGAAATAGCTCGCTTTGGTATCAGAGTTAACGCTGTGCTTCCAGGAATCATAGCAACGGACATGTTCCAAGCAATGCCTGAAAAAGAACAACAAAAAATGCTTAAAAGCGTGCCCCTAAAAACAGCAGGAAATGTAAATGATGTAAGTCAAATGGTGGACTTTCTAATTTCTGATAAAAGCGCATACATAACAGGCCAGAGCTTTATAGTGGATGGAGGTATGACAGTATAATGTTTATCATATTAAGTTTAGTCGCCATAGCATTTTTTTTCATCTGTGGAATGCTTCACCTATACTGGCTATTCGGCGGGAAAGCTTTCATTAAAAATGCGTTACCTACCAAAGAGGACGGGAGTCTAGTGCTCTCTCCCTCTAAAATTTCAGTCTTAATCGTCGCATGTAGTTTTTTATTTTGTGCATTATTATTAATATCCTATACAAAGATGATTAATATTTATATCCCCTACTCTGCAATACATTATTTTGTCATTTCATTGTCAATTATAATGTTCATTAGAGCTATCGGCGATTTTAATTATGTAGGTATTTTTAAAAAAGTAAAAAAAACAGATTTTGCTTTCTTCGACACTATCTTATATACCCCTTTATGCATAGTAATAGGGGGTATTTTATTATCCATTTTTTTATTACAACCTACTTTAGTTTAGATGGCACATGGATCGGCTACACTAATTAGTACTAGTTTTATAAGGTCATTGCTATGATAAACAAAAAATAAAAGAAGGTAACCACAATGACAATCAATTTGAGTCGAAGAGAAAAAAGAACATTCAGTAATGAACTTAAAAACAGATGGTGATGCTATATAAAAATGGCAAGAAAC
>CAYNAM010000108.1:0-8482 GCA_964395065.1 uncultured Ventosimonas sp. | reverse complement strand
CTTTGGCTAAAATGCCTGAGTTTTATGAAACAACGTGCCCTAAATGTGGAAAACCAGCACGCCGAGAAACAGACACGATGGATACTTTCGTTGAGAGTTCTTGGTATATCGCTCGTTATGCATCGCCTCATTTTACAGAGGGGATGGTCGATAAAAAAGCATCTGATTATTGGTTACCTGTTGATCAATATATTGGTGGTATTGAGCATGCTATCTTACATTTATTGTATACGCGCTTTTTTCATAAGTTAATGCGTGATGAGGGCTTGGTTAATTCAGATGAACCGGTTGTTAATTTGTTAACCCAAGGAATGGTCGTGGCTGAAACCTATTATCGTGAACATGATAATGGGGCAAAAACCTATTTTAATCCAACAGATGTTGTGGTTGAGAAAGACAGTAAAGGTCGTGTTGTTGAGGCCAAGCTTGCTTCTGATAACTCACCAGTGGAAATTGGTGGTATGTTAAAAATGTCGAAATCATTGAATAATGGTGTTGATCCACAATCGATGATTGAGCAATATGGTGCAGATATCAGTCGCTTATTTATGATGTTTGCTTCACCGCCTGATTTGAGGTTAGAATGGTCTGATGCTGGTGTCGAGGGTGCTAATCGTTTCTTACGCCGAGTTTGGCGATTGGCGTATCAACACATTGCTGAGGGTATTCCAACTAAAGCAGATATAAGCCAATTAACGGATGATCAAAAGGCTATTAGACGCGCGATTCATCTGGCTATTAAACAGGCAACGCAAGATGTTGGACAACATCATAAATTTAATACAGCTATTGCTGCTGTGATGACACTGATGAATGTCTTAGAAAAAGCACCTGTTGACACGCCTGTAGATCGTGCTTTGTTACAAGAAGGTCTGGAGACAGTTATCTTGATTTTAGCACCGATCACTCCCCATATCTGCCATGTATTATGGCAGGCTTTAGGGCATGATAATGCTGTCATTGATGCTGGTTGGCCTGTTGTGGATGAAACTGCTTTAGTGCAAGATGTATTGACTATCGTTGTTCAAGTCAATGGTAAATTACGTGGTGATATGCAAGTCTCGGCTAACACAACAAAAGAAGAGCTTGAGAAGTTGGCGCTTGAGCATCCAACGGTACAAAAGTTTATCGAGTCTGTGACTGTTCGTAAAATAATTGTTGTGCCAGGTAAGCTTGTAAACATTGTGGCTAACTAATGATAGAAATTAATTGCGGAGTTTCATATTTTATGAAGCGTTTAGTAGGTTTTCTTATTATTACCTCACTTTTGAGTGGCTGTGGTTTCCACTTACGCGGTACTAATGAGGATAAAATTGAGATAAAAGAATTAGCCGTTTCTGCTGGTGACCGTTATGGACCACTTGTTAAAGAGTTACGTGAGCGACTCTCTGAACATGGGGTTAAAGTGTATGATACTGCAATGTATAAGCTATCTATCTCTTCATCGATGGATAGCAGGGCATTAGCCTTTTCGAGTTCTATTCGAGGGACTGATATTGAGCAAATACTGACATTAAAATATCGTATCTATGGTTTGAATAATTTATTGTTAGTTGAAGATACGGTAGAGGCACGTGGGCAATATGTCACCGATATTAATAATATTGTGGCAGATGAGTTACAGAAGGCTCGCTTGGATCAAGAATTAAGAGAAAATGCGATCACCTTGTTGATTTATCGTTTGCAAAGTATTTCCCCTGAAAAACTAGAAGAGTTACAGCAAAAAGCGCAAGAGCAAAAACGCTTACAAGAAGAAGCTAAGCAGCAACGCCAAAAGGTAGCGGAAGAGCGTCGTAAATTACTTTTACAAAGCATTCCACTCGATGAAATTGAACAGTTAAACAGTCAGTAAACATCAGTCAAAAGAGCCTGTTAATAACAGGCTCTTTTATATTGTTATGAAGTTAAATTTAAACCAACTTTCTCAACATCTAACGACTCCTTTAAGTCCATTGTATATTGTAACGGGCGATGAAGCTTTGTTGTCGATGGAGGCTGAAGACAGCATACGAAAAGCGGCCAGAGTATCAGGTTATTCTGAGCGGCAACTCTTTAATGTAGAAACTAATTTTGACTGGTCTGTGTTATATGATCAAGCGGCTAGTATGTCATTATTTGCTGAAAAGCGTATATTGGAGTTTCGTTTAAAAAGTGCAAGTTTGTCAGATAAAGGGCAAGCACTATTGGATTACTTGAAAAATCCACCTGAGGATACACTGTTGCTCATTAGTGCACCTAAGCTTGATGTAAAAACTAAATGGGTAAAAACATTATTAGAAAGCCCCATCTGTCAATTTGTACAAATTTGGCCTGTGGAGGTTGCACAATTACCGCTGTGGATTAAGCAACGTTTAGCTTTATTAGGGTTATCTATTACACCAGAAGCATTAGAGTTATTCACACTGCGGGTAGAGGGGAATTTGTTAGCTGCTGCTCAGGAGATTGAAAAGTTAAAATTGTTAATGGAAACTGATGAAACAGTTGTTGATCTCGATCATATTCAAGCAATGGTGGTAGATAGTGCACGGTTTGATATTTTCGGTTTAGTAGATGTCGCTTTGAAGGGGTCGGCAGGGCACAGTTTAAGAATGTTACAAGGACTTAGGTCTGAGGGCGCAGCGGAAACATTAATTTTATGGACATTAACAAAAGAGTTGCGTGCGTTAATGACATTGGCTCAGCTAATAGCGCAAGGTATTCCTTTGCAAAAAGCATTTGGTCAAGTTCGCCCACCTATTTGGTCAAAGCGTCAAGCGTTATTTCAACAGGCTGTTGGTCGATACACAGCTAATCAATGGGGAAGGTTGTTAATTAAGGCTCAACAAGTTGATGCCCAAATAAAAGGGCAGGCGAGTGGTGATTGCTGGGAAGGGCTTGCTGATATTTTATTGAATATAGCAGGCCTTTCTAGTGGGTTAGATAGAACGCTTAGTCAGTTTTAGTTTCTTCTTGTTTCTGAATAGGTTTGCCATCTTCACCTATTTCGATGGAGTTTAGTTGATATTCACTGGGTGTCTTAATGAGTCGTTTTTCCATAGGTGATGCACAAACTTGCTTATCTATATAATATTTGCCAATGAGTTCTTTTTGAGTATTATAGTAGGCAAAAGTAAATAAAATACCTTTTTCGATATTATCTTTTTGGACGTCACAAATTTGGTTGTCATAGAAGAAGCGTTCTGTGAGATAGCTATCTAAAATAGTTCGTGAGCTGGCTATACCATCAATCACCATAAAGTTTAGCGTGATATTTTGGTTTGAAGCTTTAGCCTCAATAAATTGGGTGTTAAAGTTGATGACAACATTTTTATGGTTATTGGTTATTTCTGCCAAGCGTTTAGCCATTTCTTTTAAAACAGGGTCATTAGCATTTTTTAATTGATCGTTATCTATTGCGTTTGTGTTTGTTGTTTGTATAACCTTATTTTCTTTAGTTTCTTGAAGAGTACTCGTATTTCCTATTTGTGGCGCTGTTTTACTTTCTATTTTGTTAACGGCTGTGGTCTCAACTTTATTTTGTGTTGTTGAGGGTGCTGTTATTTCTTTTTTTGAAGCGTTATTTTGTGGTTCGGGCGTGGGTTTTTTCTTTGGGATGGTAACGGGGGTTGCTTCTAATACCGTGTCAGGCTGATTCGAAAAAAAACTGTGAGGTATGAACAGGGTGTAAGTGGCAACTATTATTAAAAGAGCGATTATAATCACCAATACCCACAAGCGAGTAGTATTCTTTTTTGTTGCGGGTCGTATTTTTTTTGCGTGCACTTTGGGCG
The DNA here is from genome assembly GCA_964395065.1 of uncultured Ventosimonas sp. GTDB lineage: Bacteria > Pseudomonadota > Gammaproteobacteria > Pseudomonadales > Pseudomonadaceae > Entomomonas. The sequence goes on along the minus strand of CAYNAM010000108.1, from coordinate 4,712 downwards.
TAACCATCGGCGAGCTAGCTTCTACCGTCTGATTAAGTTGACGGTCATAGATAGCACGAGTTTTCTCAACAGAGAGTACTTGGTAAGCCTCATTAATGAGTGCAATAATCTTATCTGATCGTTTTTTTATTTCAGGCGTTTGCTGCGCACGAAGATTTTGCCATTTCTCTATTAATTGACGGTAGGCATTTTCTATTTCTTCCTTTGATACAGTAGGCGATACCTGTAAAATCTTATAATAATCCGTAGGCATGATATATAATCTTTTAAATAAATACTTTATTTTATTATTATAGCTAAATACTATTTAGTTGCCAAAGTCTTATGATCAAGATATGAGACTATTATCGTATGTTAAAGGTAAAAGTGGTGTTGTAAACTCATAAATGAATAATTATTTTGATCTACAAGCTTTTGTATTACACAGCAAGCCGTATCGAGAGCAAAGTGCTTTGATTGATTTCTTTACAGCACGTGGGCGTTTTCGTGCAGTGTTGCGAAAAGCACGCACAAGTGCCGGTTCAATTGCTCGACCTTTTATGCCTCTCTCTATTAGTTTGGTAGGAAAGGGTGAGTTGAAAACTGTCAAATCTATTGAAGCTACACATCATCCTCTATTATTACAGGGTAAAAACTTGTTCAGCGGCTTTTATTTAAATGAGTTGCTCATTAAGTTACTTCCTCTTGAAGATGCTTGTCCTCAATTGTTTATTTACTATCAAGAGGCTCTTCAACAATTATCATCGGAAACATTTATTGAGCCTTTGTTGCGTGGTTTTGAGTGGCAATTATTAAATGAATTAGGCGGTGCTTTTTCATTGTTTGAGACAGGGGATGGTGAACCGGTGCAAGCCGATGGCTTTTACATTTATACTCCGGATAATGGTTTGCAAAAAATAATGCAGTTACAATCTGGTGCTTTTTATGGGCGTGATCTTTTGGCGATGAATGAGTCGAGTTGGTCTTCTGCGAGTGTGTTGGCATCGGCTAAGCGCTTAATGCGACAAGTATTGGCCTTTCATTTGCAAGGTAAGCCTTTAATGAGTCGGCAATTATTTAATAATTTATCAGTTGAGCAGTAAAATGGATCAGTCAGTGGTTATTAAAGAAAATAAAGATATCGCTAATCGTTTGAATGTATTGAGAGCAGGTGTCTTAGGTGCTAATGATGGTATTGTTTCTATCGCTGGTTTGGTGATAGGTGTTGCTAGCGCAGCGCATGATACGATGACCGTTTTTGTGGCCGGATTAGCAGGGCTGGTTGCTGGAGCTCTCTCTATGGCGGGGGGGGAATATACGTCAGTTAGCACCCAGCGTGATACCGAAGAGGCTGCGGTTAAAAAGGAAGCGGACGAGATAGAAACAGACTATGAAGGCGAATTACAAGAACTAGCAGAGATTTATGAGCAAAAAGGGGTGTCTCCTCGTTTAGCTAAAGAGGTGGCTAAAGAGTTGATGGATAAAGATGCCCTAGCGGCGCATACTGAGGCTGAATTAAATATCACCTTAGATGAGTATGTTAATCCGTGGAATGCTGCATTGTCTTCCATGTTTTCATTTACTTGCGGTGCTATCTTGCCATTACTTGCAATTACCCTGTTACCTATTTCTATAAGGGTGATTGTGACCTTTTTTATTGTTTTAGTGGCCTTAGCTTTGACGGGCTATGTTAGTGCTTATTTAGGTGGCGCATCAAAAGGAAAAGCTGTTGTGAGAAATGTGGTTGTAGGGATGCTAACGATGATGGTTACTTATCTAGTGGGTTATTTTATTCCTCTGTAGTTTTTATAAGTTTTTGAGAATGTTGATAAGTAAGATAATAAAATGCATTCTCATTTGATAATTATTATCATATAATGACTCCGTTCATTTAATAGGAGTTTTATAATGTTTAAATTACCTAATTTTTTTGCAGTTTCAGCACTTGCATTAATGTTCTCATGGACAGTGCAGGCTGAGACCGTTACTGATATTACAGGGAAAACAGTCGAAATACCTGAAAAAGTAGAAAGAATAATTTTAGGTGAGGGGCGCATGCTGTATAGTTTGGCTCTTTTAGATAAAGAAAATCCTGTTAAACGCGTTGTTGGTTGGCAAGGCGAATTAAAAACAACGGATGTGAACGGTTATAATGCTTATTTAAAAAAGTTTCCTCAGATAAAAGATATTCCTTTAATTGGACAAACCTCAGAAGCCAGTGTTAACCCTGAGACGGTGATGTCCCTTAATCCAGATATTGCTGTTTTTGGTATTGCCGGGCATGGTCCTGGTGTCACTAACCCACTGGTTGAGAAATTACAAAAAGCTGGTGTACCTGTTGTGTTTATCGATTTTCGTCAGCATCCTATGAAAAACACGATTCCTAGCATGAAAATTTTGGGTAAAGTATTGCATCGTGAAGACGCAGCGAATAAATATATCGATTTTTATGAAAAACATTTAAACCGTATACAAGAGCGTATTGCTAAGATTCCCGCCGATCAAAGACCCTCAGTATTTATTGAAATGTTACCTGAGGTTAAATCGCCAACTTGTTGTCATACGGCTGGAAAAGGAAACTTTGGAGAGTTTATTGAAGCCGCTGGTGGGCATAATATAGCCGCTGATATTTTACCTGCTGTTATTGGTGAAATTAGTTTGGAGCATGTACTAAGTGTAGATCCTAAGGTTTATATAATGAGTGGTACAGGTTCAAACGATGTAAAGATAGGGCTTAAAGAAGGTTTGGGTGTTAACAAAGAAAATGCAGCACAAAGTTTAAAACGTTTAGCCAGCCGTACTGGAGTGAATGCACTGACAGCGGTGAAAGATGGCAATACTCACGGTATTTGGCACAACTTTTATAATTCACCTTACAACATTATTGCAATAGAAGCATTTGCTAAATGGTTCTATCCGGAGTTGTTTAGTGACGTAGATGTGCAAGAAACATTTAATGAATTACAAGAGTTTCTACCTGTCGATATTGAAGGTACATACTGGGTAGATCTTAAGGATGCTTCATGATTGATGGTATGACTGTCGATAAATCCTCTGTAGCTGATCATTATAAGAAAATTATTATAAAGCGAGTATTTTGGCTAGCGATGTTGTTGCTAGCCATTCTTATTTCATTGTTGGTTGATTTGTCTATTGGATCTTCTGGGTTGGGGTTGGCTGATTTAATTCGGATTATCTTTGACCCAAGCGCTGCATCTGTTAACCATAGAATTATTATTTGGGACATTCGTTTACCTCAGGCGCTAATAGCTGTTTTGGTCGGCGCTTCATTGGGTTTGGCGGGGGCTGAAATGCAAACAGTACTTAATAATCCGCTCGCAAGCCCTTTTACTTTAGGTGTCTCACAAGCAGCAGCCTTTGGCGCAGCTTTAGGGCTTATCCTTAATATTGGAATACCGGGGGTTGATCCTAAATGGTTGGTGGCGGGGAACGCGTTTATTTTCGCTTTACTTGCAACGATGCTGTTAGATCTTTTAGCGCGTTGGCGGCAAGCAAATACCAGTGTCATCGTTTTATTTGGTATCGCTATCGGCTTTACGTTTAGTGCATTAGTTGCTTTATTACAGTATGTGGCGACAGCTGAAGCATTGCAAGCATTGGTTTTCTGGACAATGGGCAGCATGTCACGTGCTGATTGGCAAAATATCAGTTTATTGACCATTGTCCTTATTGTAGCCTTTCCATTTTCAATGAGTGCTGCTTGGAAACTAACAGCACTTCGTTTGGGTGAAGATAGGGCAGCCAGTTTTGGGATTAATATCAAACGATTACGTTTAGCTAGTTTGTTTAGAATTAGTGTGCTGGCTGGGTTAGCTGTTGCCTTTGTGGGAACCATTGGATTTATTGGTTTGGTGGGGCCACATATTGCCAGAATGTTATTCGGTGAAGATCATCGGTTTTATTTACCTGCCAGTGCTTTGTCAGGGGCGCTCATTCTTTCATTGGCTTCTGTTGTATCTAAAAGTATTATCCCCGGGGTATTAATTCCTGTGGGAATTATTACTTCGCTTATTGGTATTCCTTTCTTTTTAGCAATCATCTTTCGTACCACAGCAAGGGGAAATTGATGAGTGATTTGTTAATTGATGCCTTAAGTGTTTCCTATGGCCGACGAAAAGTTATTGATCGTCTAACCGTTGAACATATTGCTGAGGGGAAAGTTACTACGCTTTTGGGACCTAATGGCAGTGGTAAGTCAACCCTATTAAAAGCCATGGCGGGACTGACTCCCTCTGATGGTAAGGTGATGTTTGAGGGCAAAGATCTGTTAGCCGCTCATTTTTCTGAGCGTGCTAAACAAGTGGTTTATTTACCACAAAGTTTACCTGCCAGTGTCCATTTACGAGCGTTTGAGTCAATGCTTGTAGCTAGAAAGGCTTCAGATAATCAGTCAATTGATGAGGTGATTAATGAGGCAATGGGATTATTAAGAAAGTTAGGCATCGAAAATTTAGGCATGTGCTATCTTGATCAACTTTCAGGTGGTCAGAAACAGTTGGTTGGGCTTGCTCAAGCATTAATAAGAAAACCTAAAATTTTATTACTGGATGAACCGTTGAGTGCGCTTGATCTTAATCATCAGTTTCATGTGATGGAGATGATTAAGCAAGAAACGCGTGAGCGTAATATTATTACGGTTATTGTATTGCACGACATTAATATCGCGTTGCAGCATACCGACTATGTTTTAATGTTAAAAGAAGGGCGATTAA
>CAYNAM010000107.1:0-8628 GCA_964395065.1 uncultured Ventosimonas sp. | reverse complement strand
GAAAACCAATAGTACAGCTAACAGAAAAGCAACAACAAAGACAACGTACACTTTTTAATACTTATCCAGTCTTAGAAATTATTTACGAGGTTCAATGCCAACTTTATCAACTACTCATGATCAAAACCTGTAAGGCAAAACGGGCTAAAAAACTACTTCCGAAATTCTTAAGCATGATAAAACTACTCAAAGACAGCCCTTTTCAGGCGATGAGTAGCTTGGGTAGAACATTCTATTCATGGCGTGAGGAAATCACCCGAATGTGGCGTTTCTCTAAGTCTAATGGTATTACGGAGGGATTTCATCGAAAAATGAAACTAATACAGCGTAAAGCCTATGGATTTAGAAATTTTGAAAATTATCGAAGAAGAGTGAGGGTTTTATGCTCGTAGTCGGCGATAAAATAATTTAAACATGCCCCCTTTGTTGGGAAAGACCTGACCCAAAGAACCATCCCTTGCGGATATAAAAAAAGCCTGTATTGCAGAAAATACAGGCTTTATATGTGGTGCCTCGGGGGAGAATCGAACTCCCACTCTATCACTAGAAACGGATTTTGAATCCGCCGCGTCTACCAATTCCGCCACCGAGGCAAGCAGTGCGCATTTTATGGTTTAGCTGATTTATTGTCAAATCATTTCCGCATTATTTTGATACCATTTCCATATTGCTCTATTTCTGATTGACATTTAAAGACTCAATTTATTGTCTCGTTCTTATATAAACCATTCTTGTTATGCAAGAACTAATCTAATTATATTAGTTGTCATGTATGGGGTTATGGTAGTCTTCGCGTACGGATTATCTGTTTTATTAGACCAGAATATAGAGCTAGTTCACATTATGCTGTTAAGTCTGTATCCGAAGATTGAATCGCTTACTATGCTAAAGTATAATTAGAATAAATTTGCTCCTAAGCATTTTCATTAATAAACAGAGGCTTATTTGTCTGTTAATGATTTTTTTAAGTCACTTATCTTCATCTAAATTGATAGCCGTTCTATTGGATTTTATGTAGAAAATTCTCTGCTTTTTACTGTTAGGTTACTCATTGTTAGATAGATTACGACAATTATTATCGCTTATTATCGCTCCCATCGATGTGAAACATGTTGTAGGGCGGGCGTTTATATAAATATTGCTTGATAAAAAATTGCAAGAGAATGCAACTAAAATCAAATCAAACAGGTACTTATCAGGATACCAAATAATGTCGCTGCATAATAAATTATTTTTGTGTGCATTTCCTTTTATTACTATAAGCTCTTTTGCTTATGCTGATGTCATTTATACTGATGCAAACTTTAACTCTCCTTTGAATACGATTGAAAGTGGGGATGGTGTTGGTAATGTTACCATCAACACCTCTTCATCTATTTAAGCCCATTTAAACGCTGATTATATTGGCTTAAATGTAGCTGATGGGAGTACGATGACTCTTAATAATGAAGGTTTATTTACTATTGATAGCGATTGGGTTGGGATATCTGCAAGTAATGTAAAAAATGATGGTTCAATTAGTCAAGTTTTTTTAAATGGCCCTGGTGAATTAGATTTTAACACTATGCTAGGTATTAAGATTACTGATAATAGTGAAGTGATTAGTCATAGCAAAATAACAATGAACACAATGGTAGGTGGTATTTCCGTAGAAGGCTCAGCACGAGGGGTGTTTAATAATGAAGTATCTATTTATAATGATTCAGGTGTTGGCATTGCGGTAATAAGTGACGACCCTAATACTCCTGCATCCCTAGACTTTATGGATAAAGTGACTATCAATACAGATTTCGGTACTAGTATTATCACTCAAGGGCAAAATGGTACGGTGACCTTTTATAATGGTTTAGAGGCATATATTGCTCATGGTAATATAATTGAGACTTATGAGAGTGCTTCAGTGACAGTTAGTGGAGACACGAAATTAACGGCTCCTGATGGACACGGCATGGTTGGTTATGCCTTTGGAAATTCAACCATCAATATTAATAGTAAAGCTACCATTTTGGGAGATTTTACAGCAAGGGATGCAGGGACTATTAACTTAGACTTCAGCGATGGCTCCGAGATGACAGGTGCTATCCTCCTTAACTCGGGTTATGGCCCAGGCGGTTTTGTTAATGTCAAGATGACGGGCTCTATATGGAATATGAATCGTAGTTCATATATGACTACGTTAGACCTGACTAATACCCTTGTCAAGTTTACAGATCCTCTCTATAGTAGTGGTTTCTCAACATTTAGCACCTTAACCAGTGATACCCTTGTGGGTAGTGGTACGTTTCAATTAAGGACAGATCTTGTTGCTGGGCAAGGTGACAAGCTTATCATTAACAATAGCTCTGCAGGAAATCACACATTAATCATCAATAACCAAGGAGCTGAGAGCACGGATGGCACAGAAAAGCTTACTGTTGTAGAAACAGGGGATGGCGGAGCTAAATTTACATTGGGCAATGCAGTTGAGATTGGCGCTTTTGAATATGGTTTACAGCGTGCAACAGGTAATGCTAATAACTGGGAGCTTTATTCTATGGGTAAAAAGAGCTCGGCAGCTGATGCTGGTATCAGTGCACTCAATTCAACCTATTTGATCAATTATATTGGTACACAAACACTCTATCAGCGGATGGGGGATTTAAAGAGTTTACAGGCAACAACAACCGAAGCAAGCAGCCCAGACGGTGACTTCTGGATACGAGGTTTTGGCGGTAAACTTAACTCTTTTAGTAGTAACAAACTGGAAGGGTTCGACATGACTTATACAGGCTCTCAACTAGGGATCGATAAGCGCCTTGTGATGGGGAACGGAGATCTATACCTTGGAGTGATGACAGGTTACACACAATCAAATCCAGACTATAAAAAAGGCAGCGGAACTAGCAAAGAATACCATGCTGGGCTTTATGGCACATATATTGATAATAGCGGTTTCTATATAGATGCGATAATGAAATACATGTACATACGTAACAAATTCAATGTCAATGATACCGCAGGCAATAAGGTGAATGGGATGGCTAAAAATCAAGGCTACAGTCTATCTGTTGAAACAGGTAAACGCTTTGATATTCGTAACAGCGGCTTCTATGTGGAGCCTCAAAGCCAGATTACTTACAGCTACGTAAATGGTTCCACTAATCACGCATCTAATGGTCTAAAAATTAAACTCAATAGCTATGATTCACTTCTTGCAGGAGCGAGTGTTGCGATAGGATATCAAATAAAAGGAATAAAAAACCCAGTAGATATTTATCTTAAGAGCGGTTATGTCAGAGAGTTTGCAGGGCAAACTTCTTACAAACTCAACAACTATAAAGAAAACTACAATTTTAGAGGGGGATGGGTAGATAGCTCATTGGGTGTCAAAGCACGTATTAATGATCTTCATCATATCTATGGTGAGATTGGATACGCCAACGGAAGCCGTTTTGACAAACAACAAATCAATCTAGGCTATCGCTATCAATTCTAACTCATTAATCTCTGCTCGTATTTCGATGTGAGCAAGATTATTTTAACGCTTACTATCAGCTATTTTATCGCTTTGGTTATCACGTAAAAAAGAAAGCTTATACATGGAGATGTGTTTATTTTAATTTTTGGTGGGATTATCGAGGTGAGTAAAGATTGTCTGAAATATGCTAATCAAATATAATGAAGGCGAATTACGAGTGGCAACCACCGAGCAACGAAAATACGTATTTTAAATATTAAAAATAATTCGATTGTTATTGCTATTGCCACTGAACATAAAAATAACTATTCTTCTTACTCATTATTTTATGTGAAATGAAATAGCTATATACATCGTAAAAAGCAATAACAGTAGCTTTATCTTTACAAAGAACAGATAAGCAGTTATTGAGAAAGATTTAAGGATAGATAGTAATAGGATGTTCGAAGCCGCCAACTCAACGCATTTTCATTTTACCGTTGAAGGCTTAGAGGCTATTTCCTCGGATTATGCGGTAGAAGTAGTATTGGTATGTAACCATCTGTGCTTTGATATTACACAGCTGTTGTCTAAACCCGCTTTTATTATGTTACCAAAGTTAATTCTAGCGGATGAACCTTTTTATTTTTATCTGTCTCAATATTTTGGAGAACTTCAATGGGCTGATGATGGTCCTGATACAATGGTTGTTGATGGTATTGGATATGTGGTTAGCGATAATGCTGAAAAAACTTAAAACCAAAGTCGATACTATTGGTTCACTCTTGCACAAAAAATGCTATTATTAAGCTTATAATTATTTATAATATATTGATTTAATTGTATTGAAATGTCTTATATTGTCGTGCTTTGTTATGTGTCAGTGATTGTTAAATTAAGATAGTTAATTGATTTTAATGAGTTTTGAGTGCTTAATTTTAGACTATAAGGTGTAGTGATTGTGCAACAATTAAAAATAGGTTTAGTTTCTGTGAGTGATCGGGCTAGTCAAGGTGTTTATGAAGATAAAGGCTTACCTAGTTTGAAAGAATGGCTAGATGCGGCAGTTATTAATCCAAAAACTTATATTGAGCGTCTTATTCCTGATGAGCAGGCATTAATTGAAGCAACATTAATCGAGTTATCGGATAAAGAGGGCTGTAGTTTGATTTTAACTACAGGAGGTACTGGTCCTTATCCTCGAGATGTTACACCAGACGCCACATTGGCTGTAGCCGATAGACTGATGCCTGGGTTTGGTGAGCAAATGCGTCAGGTCAGTTTGTATTTTGTACCAACAGCTATATTATCAAGACAAGTGGGCGTTATTCGTAAAAATAGTTTAATTCTGAATTTGCCAGGCCGACCTACAGCAATAAAAGAGACCCTTGAGGGTGTAAGGAATAAAGGAGGTGCAATCATTGTGCATGGTGTTTTTTCGGCAGTCCCTTTATGTATTGATGCGATAGGTGGGCCCTTTATTGAGACTAATACTGAGATTTGTAAAGCCTTTCGACCTAAACAATAAAAGTTACGTTTCTAGCCGCCAGTAGCTGACATGATGCGTATGATTTGTGTTGGATTATCTAAAAAGTTATGTGCTTCGGGTTTTAATTTAATAGCCTGTTTAATGGCAGACTCTAGCTCTTCATCTGTACAATTGTCACGTAGTAATGGTCGTAAGTGGACGCTATTATTTTGCCCTAAACACATGTAAAGGGTGCCATCGACAGATAACCTGACACGATTACAAGTAGCACAAAAATGTTGAGACATAGGGGTAATTAATCCCAATGAGAATTCTTGATTTGGTGTTTGCCAGTATCTTGCAGGGCCGCTCCCCATCACCGTTACACTTGGCGTTAGGTTAAATTTGGTTTTAAGTTTTTCAATAATTTTTTGTAAGTCAACATATTGAGTATTTTGACCTGTTACTCCCATTGGCATGGCTTCAATTAGTCGTAGTACGAAGTGATGTTCTATACAAAACTCAATCATACTCTCAATATCATTGATGTTTTGATTGGGGAGGGGTACCATATTGATTTTTATCTTTTCAAATCCTATCTCTTTGGCTGCCTTTAGGCCTATTAGAACTTTACCAAGGCTATCGCTGCCACTAATCTTTTCAACACACTCTCGACGCAAAGAGTCAAGGCTAACATTTAAACGTTGTACACCTGCTTTATATAAGCGATCAGCATATTTTGCAAGTTGAGTGCCATTGGTTGTTACAGATAAATCATCAACCCCTTCTATTTGAGATAAGTCATGAGCTAGTTCGGTGAAGTTTTTTCGTAACAGTGGTTCTCCACCTGTTAAGCGGAAGTGTCGTGTACCAAGATTAGAAAAAGCAGTGACTACTTTTTTTATTTCATCGAAGGATAGCCAGTTTTTTGGAACTTCAAAATTTTTAAAGCCTTTAGGTATACAATAACTACAACGAAGATCGCAACGATCTGTTACAGAAATCCTTAAGTAGTCAATAGTCCTTCCAAAGTCATCGGTCAACATAGTTATAACCAGGTTTTTACATTTTAAATAGTATAGCTAAAAATGTAAAAATAAACATCTTGTTCAGAATGCGGAGTGAACTAGTTATTAAGTAGTAGGGTATTTTGTTATTTGTAGAGATAGACTATGAGCTTTAGAGTTGATAATAAAACTATTTATCATATAAACTATATGATGCTTAACAAATTAGCTCATAAGATAACGTATATTTTTATATAAGATTATGTTTTTTTATTGTGTTTTTTTATGTTGAAAAGATTTAAAGGCTATTGTAATAACTATGATTGAAAAAATGCTATTTATCTTGTAGAATTCGAAGATTGCGCAAAATATATTAGCTTAATAAGTCGTTTTTATAAATTAATTTTTATCTGTATATGTGCTCTGTTTTATTCTCATTAAACGGGGCTATTCATCGTGGTGTTATTTGTTTACAGTAATTATTAGCTAAGATATTACTAATAACCTTATTGTTTAATCGTTTAGCAGTAACTAAAAATTTATGGAATTGTTTATGAAGAGTGCAGAAATTCGTGAAGCTTATTTACGGTTCTTTGAGGGAAAAGGACATACTCGAGTTTCTTCAAGTTCATTAGTGCCACAAAATGATCCAACCTTACTTTTTACCAATGCAGGGATGAATCAATTTAAAGATTGTTTCCTTGGTGGTGAAAAGCGCGCCTACAGTCGTGCAACGACTAGTCAAAAATGTGTAAGAGCCGGTGGTAAGCACAATGATTTAGAAAATGTGGGCTACACAGCACGTCATCATACTTTTTTTGAGATGTTAGGTAATTTTAGCTTTGGCGATTATTTTAAAAAAGAAGCGATTAGTTATGCATGGGAGTTTTTGACTTCTAATGAGTGGCTAGGTTTACCTAAAGAAAAACTTTGGGTAACGGTTTATCAGGAGGATAATGAAGCTTATGATATCTGGACACGGCAAATAGGTATCCCAGAAGATCGAATGATTCGCATTGGTGATAATAAAGGTGCGCCTTATGCATCTGATAATTTTTGGACAATGGGTGATACCGGCCCTTGTGGTCCGTGTACTGAAATATTTTATGATCACGGTGCTGATGTATGGGGAGGAGTCCCGGGGTCGGCTGAAGAGGATGGTGATCGCTATATAGAAATTTGGAATGTTGTTTTCATGCAGTTTAATCGCACAGCAGATGGAGTGTTACATCCACTCCCTGCACCTAGTGTTGATACGGGGATGGGATTGGAGCGTATTAGTGCAGTTATGCAGCATGTACATTCTAATTATGAAATTGACTCTTTTCAGCTACTATTAGAGGCTGCTGCAAATGCTATTGGGTGTGCTCAAGACAATAATCCTTCATTAAAAGTAGTAGCCGATCATATCCGTTCATGTAGTTTTTTAATTGCTGATGGAGTGTTACCCTCTAATGAGGGACGTGGCTATGTTTTGCGTCGTATTATCAGACGTGCATGTCGCCATGGCAATAAATTAGGTGCTACAGGAGCTTTCTTCTATAAGATAGTTTCTGCTCTTGTTGCTGAAATGTCAGTTGCTTATCCAGAGTTACTTGAAAATCAGGCACATATTGAGCGTGTCCTAAAAACAGAGGAAGAGCAATTTGCAAAAACTCTAGAACAGGGGTTACGCATTTTAGAGCAAGATTTGGTTAATTTAGAAAATAATGTTATCCCAGGGGATGTCATATTTAAACTTTATGATACCTATGGTTTTCCTGTTGATTTAACCAATGATATTGCGCGAGAAAGATCGCTTGTTTTAGATGAAGATGGCTTTCAGTTACGGATGAAAGAGCAGCAAGCGCGTGCGAAATCAGCTAGTCAATTTGCCATTGACTACAATAGTCTTTTAAAAGTAGATACCTTAACAGAGTTTACAGGGTATGATTATTTAGCAGATGAGGGCAGTGTTGTTACCTTAATTAAAGATAACGAGATTGTCGATGAGTTAAATGAGGGTGATGAAGCGAGCATTATCTTAAATAAGACGCCATTTTATGCTGAGTCAGGTGGGCAGTGTGGCGATGCAGGCTATTTGTTTTTAGATGATGTCCGCTTTGAAGTAACAGATGTTACTAAAGTTAAGCAAGCTTTTTTACATCATGGTAAATTGGTGCGTGGAAATATTACCACAGGAATGTTATTAAAAGCTGTTGTTGATATTAATGTGCGTAAAGCAACTGCTTTAAATCACTCTGCCACACATCTTTTGCATGCTGCATTAAGAAAAGTTTTGGGTGATCATGTGCGCCAAAAAGGTTCTTTAGTTGATAGTCAACGATTACGCTTTGATTTTAGCCATCTTGAGGCGTTATCAGCTACACAACTAGCTGAGTTAGAAAAAATTGTTAATCATCAAATTCGTCTAAATACGCAAGTTCAAACTAAAACAACTTCTATTGACGCAGCAAAAGAAATGGGAGCGATGGCCTTATTTGGCGAGAAATATGGTGATGAGGTTAGAGTACTCTCAATGGGGAATGGTTTCTCTGTAGAGCTTTGTGGTGGTACTCATGCAGAGAGAACAGGCGATATAGGTTTGTTTAAAATTATTAATGAAACAGGTATTGCTTCTGGTGTAAGACGTATAGAAGCGATTACGGGCGAAGTAGCATTTAACTACTTAGCTGATGCTGATAATGATTTGAAGCAAGCTGCTCAGTTACTTAAAG
>CAYNAM010000106.1:0-8982 GCA_964395065.1 uncultured Ventosimonas sp. | reverse complement strand
ACTGTATAACTAGCCTTTTTGATTGTCAACGGCTAGCGAAGTTTATACTGGGTTAGTGATGATTCGTATCATGATGATCGTTAAAAAATAAAAACAAGGTTTTGCTAAGTGTCGAAAGTGTCGTTAAAAATGTCGAAGTGTCGACACGCTGTGTGAAAACTAAGGGAATGATATTTTTTAATTTTTTATCTTATTGATTTATATTGATTATTGTTTAATTTTGGCGGTTTATTGAAGATGGCATGAACCTTGCTTTTCATTTACAAAGTTTATAAAAACTATGGCAGGGAGATCGTTCATGAATCGCTTTGTTATTGCAGAGCCCAGAAAGTGCATAGGTTGCAATACGTGTATGGCTGCTTGCAGTGAAGCACATAAAAAGGTTGGTTTAGTCGCACAGGCTAGATTAACAGTTGTTCGTGATGATGATGGCACAGCACCTGTGCTATGTCGTCATTGTGAGGATGCCCCTTGTGCGAAGGTGTGTCCTGTTAATGCTATTGTGCTAAAAGATAATGCCATTATGCTAAACGAGAGTACATGCATTGGGTGTAAATTATGTGGTTTGGCATGTCCTTTTGGTGCTATTACTCCAGCAGCGAGTGAACCAGAAGCCTTACCTGATTGTTATGAAAACTATATTCCTGAATTCTTATTAAGTGATTTGCCAAGTAGTGCACCGTCAATGAGTCCTTTTTTGGCGTGGAACCCCGGGCGTAAAGTGATCGCAACGAAGTGTGATCTTTGCTCATTCCGTAGTGAGGGGCCTGCGTGTGTGCATAGCTGTCCTACCAATGCGCTTTATTTTATTGATGGATCAACCATGAACTCTGCTTCCAAATTAAAACAAGAGGCCTTTGTTTCATCACTAGACCCTAGTAATGATATTAACGGTTTGCAGGGAGGAGAGTAATTATGCCATTGCCCTTTTCGATACTATTATTCGCTATTCTTATTTATGCGGTCAGTGGGATAGCGTCATCCTTTTTTTCTAAACAAGAGCAGTTGTCTATCTATATGGTGGGGGGTTGTGGTGTTGTTGCTGGTGTATTGAGTTTAGTTGCTGTTTTACCTGTTCTTTTTCATGGCGATGTCATTACTTATACCCTTTGGAGTCCATTCTCTTTTGCTGATTTTACGTTAAGGCTTGATCAGTTAGCCGCGTTTATGGTGAGTGTGATTTCATTATTAGCGATTGCGGCTTCTTGTTATTCCTTTTCTTATGTGAGTGAATATATTGGCAAAGGTGCTTATAGCATCGGCTTTTTCATGAACCTCTTTATTGCTTCCATGGTTACCTTAATGGTTGTCGATAATGCCTTTTATTTTATTATTTTCTTTGAGTTGATGTCGCTGTTCTCTTATTTCTTGGTTATTTCTGAGCAAGATGAGAAAGCAGTAAATGCCGGTTTTCTCTATTTTTTAATTGCCCATGCCGGTTCGATGCTCATCATGGTGGCTTTCTTCTTGATGTATCTTAAATCGGGCAGCCTTGATTTTGAATCTTTCCGCCAGCTTAAACTCTCACCCTTAATGGCTTCCTTAGTCTTTTTATTGGCTTTCTTTGGTTTTGGTGCAAAGGCAGGGATGATGCCTTTGCATGGTTGGTTACCAAAAGCGCATCCAGCCGCTCCTTCTCACGCCTCAGCGATGATGTCAGGAGTGATGGTAAAAATTGGGGTGTTTGGAATTATAAAAGTAGGGGTTGATCTACTTGGGGCAACAGAGTTGTGGTGGGGGATTCTTGTCCTCGCCTTTGGTTCTGTCTCGGCGGTGTTAGGGGTGTTATATGCCCTTGCAGAACATGATATAAAACGCTTATTGGCTTATCATACTGTTGAAAATATTGGCATTATTTTAATGGGTGTGGGTGTTGGCATGGTGGGGATTTCAATTAACTCTCCTGTACTCAGCACGTTAGGCTTTTTAGGTGCGTTATATCATCTATTAAACCACGCCGTATTTAAAGGGTTACTGTTCTTAGGTGCCGGGGCGGTTATTTACCGTTTACACACCAAAGATATGGAAAAAATGGGAGGGTTAGCTAAGCTTATGCCTTTAACAGCACTTGCTTTCTTAGTGGGCTGTATGGCTATTTCTGCGCTGCCTCCCTTAAATGGATTTATTAGTGAGTGGTACACCTACCAATCTTTATTTTCTATGAGTTTAGATGGTAATGTTATTTTACGTTTAGCAGGCCCTATAACAATTGTTATGCTTGCTATTACAGGGGCTTTGGCTGCGATGTGCTTTGTTAAAGTGTATGGTATCTGTTTTTGTGGTAAAGCCCGCACTGAGAAGGCAAGCCAAGTTAAAGAAGTACCATGGACGATGACACTACCCATGTTAGTGTTAGGCTTGTTATGTTTGATTTTTGGCGTAGGTGCTGCGTTTATTGTACCTGTTATCACGCAGGTAGCAACGAGTTTAATACAGGTAAAACCAGTAGTTGCTGTAAGCACGGTTTATAACTCTTGGTTAATCAGTGGTAACAGTGCACCTGCTGAGCTTTCGCCTACCTTAATGTTTATTCTACTTGTTTCTTTAACGATTCTTCCATTGCTTATTTACTTATTCACCAAAGGCCAACGTTTACCCTTTGCGCGTAATAGTGACCCTTGGGCTTGTGGTTATGAGTATGAAGGCGATATGGCGCAATCAGCAGGTAATTTTACTCAACCTTTACGCTATATGTTTGCACCACTTTATACGTTGCGAAAGACACTGAGTCCTACCGCGTGTATGTTGCGTTGTTTAGATAAAACAACAGCATTTGCAAAACGGATTGAGCCTCTTTGGGATACAAAAATTGTTGATAATATTGTTAAGCTTGTTCAAGCAGTTGGGCGTAAGCTTCAATGTATTCAACAAGGGGATTATCGAATCTATTGTTTGTATGTCATCGCAGCATTGGTGATTTTACTTTTAGTTGTGTCTTTGGCGTAGGGAGAAGAAAAAATGCCTAATCCTCATATTGAAGCGTTCTCCTCGTCTTGGTTGTTGCTGGGATTATTGCAAGGGCTAATAATTCTTTGTTTGGCACCTTTAATGTCGGGAATATCAAGACAGATTCGTGCCCGTATGCAATCACGTCGTGGTCCTGGTGTTTTTCAGGAGTATCGAGATCTTGTAAAACTGTTTAGCCGACAAGATGTTTCCCCCTCTAGTGCGGGGTTAGTCTTTAGGGCTGTTCCTTTTGTATTAATTGGTTCTATGTTATCGATTGTTATCATATTACCGATGTTTACATTGTCATCACCTTTGGGTGTCATTGGTGATTTAATTGCTATTATTTATCTTTGTGCTTTGTTTAGGTTTTTCTTCTCCTTGTCGGGTATTGATTCAGGAAGCCCTTTCGCAGGACTTGGTGCAAGCCGTGAGTTGATGCTTGGGATTTTAGTTGAACCGATTATGATTTTAGGGATGATGGTAGCCGCATTTATTGCGCATTCAACCAATATTACACAAATAGGTATTACCTTTGCTAACCAGTGGGGCGGGGGAACGCCAACCGCTGCTGTATTGGCAATGGCTGCTTGTGCTTTTGCGGTATTTATTGAAATGGGGAAAATTCCATTCGATTATGCTGAGGCAGAGCAAGAGTTACAAGAAGGGCCTTTAACCGAATACTCAGGTGCTAGTTTTGCGTTGGTTAAGGTTGCCTTAAGCCTAAAACAAATCGTGATGGCTAGTTTGTTTATTGTCATCTTTTTACCGACAGCACAAACAAACTTACTGATATCTATCCCATTATTTTTAATTAAGTTATTTATCGTCTTTGTTGCTGCTTGTATTTTTGAAAATACATTATGCCGCGGACGGTTCTTACTCTCATATAAAGTGACATGGACAGGTTTTGGTGTGTCTTTGTTAGCTTATGTGTTCTATCTAACTGGCTTATAAGGAGAACAGGATATTATGGAAAGTATTGCGCTAGGCACAATCCTAATTCCTTTTATAGGGGCTTTTATTATTGCCTGTTCCCCTTATCGGGTGGCTAGATTATTGAGTGTTGTCGTCTCATTACTCGCTTCACTTGGAACATTATTATTAGGGTGGGGATTTTGGCACGCAGGGCAGGTTGATCAAACCTATACGCTGTTAAGTATTGGTGATACCACCATTTTTGGTTTTGTTATTGATCGGGTGAGTACTTTAATTTGCTTTGCAGTTGTTTTCTTAGGTTTTTTAATCAGTGTTTACTCTACCGCGTATTTAACTAAAAATAACCGTGAGCACCCACATGAAGGTACTACACGCTATTACGCTTTTTTGATGATATTTATCGGGGCGATGGCTGGTTTGGTGCTTTCTTCAACTATTTTAGGTCAGTTGTTGTTTTTTGAAATAACAGGGGGATGTTCTTGGGCATTAATCGGTTATTATCAAACTAAAAAATCACAGCACTCGGCTTTGAAAGCCTTGCTCGTGACGCATGTTGCTTCATTAGGTTTATATATTGCGGCGGCTTGGTTGTTCATCCAAACCGGTACGTTTTCGTTGACCGCTATCGCCAGTTTGCCTTCAGAAGCTAAGATTATTGTGATTGGTGGTGTCTTGTTTGCCGCATGGGGTAAGTCAGCACAACTACCTTTACATGTTTGGTTACCTGATGCAATGGAAGCTCCTACGCCTGTGAGTGCTTATTTGCATGCGGCGTCAATGGTAAAAGTGGGGGTTTATATTTTTGCCCGCTCCATACTCTCAGCTGGGGATGTACCTATCATCATCGGTGAAGTCGGGATGATAATGTCGGTGATTACGTTAGTGTATGGTTTCATCATGTACTTACCTCAAACCGACATGAAGCGTCTGTTAGCTTATTCAACCATTACGCAACTTTCTTATATTTTCTTTGCACTTTCACTGTCTATCTACGGTGTTGGTACAAGTTACGGCAAGCTTGCTTTTGATGGTGGTATTGCTTACATATTTAACCATGCCTTTGCCAAGAGCTTATTCTTCCTTGTCGCTGGGGCGTTGAGTTATACCTGTGGTACACGTATGTTACCAAAAATTAAGGGGCTATTATCAGGGCTACCATTATTAGGTGTTGGCTTCTGTGTGGCTGCTTTAGCCATTACAGGGGTACCACCGTTTAATGGCTTCTTTAGTAAATACCCCATCTTTGCCGCTGGTTTTGCGCTCTCATCAGGCCACTGGTTAATTATGGTGTTATTAGTCATTGTGATTATCGAGTCGATTGGTAGCTTTGCTTGGTTCCTTTACTGGTTTGGAAAAACAGTACCTGGAAAACCTTCAGAAGAGGTTGCACAGGCTGCACCATTGCCTATTGCAATGAAAGCTGTGTTACTTGTGTTAGTTATCATGTCTTTGTGTTCCAGCGTCATCGCTGCACTTTGGCTTAATTAATGGAGTTAATCATGACAGGATCTATAATTATTAATAACTTGGCAGGGCTTCTGGTGATTACTTCCGTACTTACCATTGTTGTCCGAGGTGTTCCGCAATCCATTGGTATATTGAGTTTACAGTCGTTAGTATTGGTCATGATCTTTTTTGCCATTGGTTATAACTTTGGTGCACATGAGCTTTATACATGGGGGATCACCGCTTTTGTCACTAAAGTGATCTTAGTGCCACTGATTATGTATAAGTCATTTTGTAAAATGCGTGAGGCGAATATTGAAGGCAGCCTTATTCCCGTGTGGGCTATTATCATGATTTCAGCGATTATTGTGTTGGTTTGCTACTTTGTGGTTGAGCCTGTTAAGTTACCAATGATCACTGAGTTAAAGCCTGTGCTTGCTGTTTCGTTAGGGCACTTTATGATTGGTTTGCTTTGTATTGTGAGCCAACGAAATATCATTAAGCAAATTTTTGGTTATTGCTTGATGGAGAATGGGGCACATCTTACCTTAGCGCTTTTAGCGTATCGTGTTCCCGAGATAGTGGAAGTCGGTATCGCCACTGACGCTATTTTTGCTGTCATCGTAATGTCTTACTTTGCACGACGGATTTATAAAGTACTAAATACGTTAGATGCCAATAAGCTAAATGTATTGAAAGGATAGCATCATGAATAATACGTTAATGTTATATTTATTGTTAGCTACACCTTTGCTCTTTAGTGTGCTAGCTTTCTTATGCTGTTTTATCAGTAAAGAGACTGTTAAACTAGTTAATGGTATCAATATGATTGGTATCACGGTGCTATTAATTATCAGTTTATTGGTTGTCTCTCAGATTGTTCAGCATGGTGCTATTACCTCGTCAGGTCTTTGGCTTCATGTTGATACGCTAGGTGCTTTATTCTTAGCTATTTTAGGCATTATTGGTTTTATCACGGGGATGTATTCCGTTGGTTACATGAATCATGAAGTGCATGATGGCGAGATTTCTAAAAAAACCTTATGTGCTTATTATGGGTTTTTCCATTTATTTTTATTTACCATGTTGTTAGCCATCACCACTAATAATCTTATTGTAATGTGGGCAGCAATAGAAGCAACAACACTCACCTCAACATTCTTGGTGGGGTTATATGGTCAAAAATCTTCATTAGAAGCCGCGTGGAAATACATCATTATCTGTACGGTTGGGGTAGCCTTTGGCTTATATGGTACGGTGTTGGTTTATGCAAATGCTGCCAGTGTTATGCAAGACCCTAGCATGGCTGTATTTTGGACAGAAGTGGTTAAACATCCACAGCTACTTGATCCAACTTTAATGCATTTAGCCTTTATTTTTGTTTTACTTGGTTTTGGTACAAAAATGGGCTTGTTCCCTATGCATGCATGGTTACCTGATGCTCATAGTGAGGCACCAAGCCCTACCAGTGCCTTACTATCGGCGGTGTTATTAAACTGTGCATTGCTCGTTATTATCCGTTACTACATCATTATTTCAGGAACCATTGGGGAGACGTTCCCTAAAAACTTACTGTTGATTTTTGGTTTCTTATCTGTGTTAGTGGCAGCCTTCTTGCTGGTTGTTCAACGCGATATGAAAAGGCTATTGGCTTATTCAAGTGTTGAAAATATGGGGCTAATTGCTATCGCACTAGGAATTGGTGGCCCTATTGGTATTTTTGCTGCATTACTACACACACTGAACCATAGCTTGGCTAAAACCTTGTTGTTCTGTGGTTCTGGTAATGTGCTTTTAAAATACGGTACACGTGATATTTGTACAGTGAAAGGTTTATTAAAAACAGCACCTATCACAGCGGTTTTATTAGGTGGTGGTGCACTTGCATTAGGGGGGATGCCACCTTTTAATGTCTTTGTCAGTGAATTTATGATTGTGATTGCTTCAATTAAAGGTGGCTCTATTTGGTTCACACTCTTGCTTCTTGCACTTTTGACTGTTGTTTTAGGTGGTTTGGTACGTATGATCGCTAAAATATCTTATGGCGATGTACCTGATGGTATAGAGAAAGGGGAGTTAGGCTTTTTGACTGTAGCGCCAATGGCTGTTTTATTAGTACTTATGCTGATGATGGGAACTTATATCCCTAAACCTGTGACCGAGCTTTTTATACAGTCTACTAATATTGTCTTAAATGGAAAGCAATCTATTGACGCAGCATCATTAACGTCTATCAATAAAGGTATATTATATACTCAGGTGCAGAAGGTTGAAAAACCTGTCTCTGATGAAGGTTTAACTGTACAGCGGGAGAGTTCAAAGTGACACAAACAACACAGACAAAGTCTACTAATGGTCAAGATCTTGGCAAGAAATATATTGATCGGGTTAGAGAGCGTTTTCCCCATGCAGTGTTAGAAGAACAAAGGCAAACTTATAATCAAGTCACGATTACGGTTGAGTTGAATAGTTTGCCTAATGTGGTGACCTATCTTTATTACGAGCTAGGTGGTTGGCTACCTGTTTTATTCGGTAATGATGAGCGTTCTTTGAATGGACATTTTGCCCTGTATTATGCCTTATCGATGGAAGAAGGTGAAAAATGCTGGGTAGTTGTCAAAGCTTTAGTTGATCCCGTTCGTGGAGAGTTTCCCTCAGTTACTCCTTTTGTTCCTGCTGCTGTTTGGGGGGAACGTGAAGTACGTGATATGTATGGTTTAACCCCGGTGAGTATTCCTGACGCACGCCGTTTAGTGTTACCAGATGACTGGCCCGATGATCTTTACCCATTACGTAAAGATGCGATGGATTATCGTCAACGCCCTACGCCTACAACCAGTAATGATACTTATGATTTCCTCAATGAGTTGGGGGATGATAAAAATCGTATTGTACCTATTGGCCCATTACATATTACCTCGGATGAACCCGGCCATTTCAGATTGTTTGTGGACGGTGAGCAAATTATTGATGCAGATTATCGTTTATTTTATGTTCACCGTGGTATGGAAAAAGTAGCTGAAAATCGGATGGGTTATAACGAAGTCACTTTCCTTGCTGACCGTGTATGCGGTATCTGTGGTTATGCGCACAGTGTGGCTTATGCCAACACTATTGAGAATGCATTAGGCATTGAGGTCCCCATGCGTGGACAAATGATTCGTAGTGTGCTCCTTGAAATAGAAAGATTACACAGCCATTTACTGAATTTAGGTTTAAGTTGCCACTTCACAGGGTTTGATGGCGGCTTCCAACAGTTTTTCCGTGTGCGTGAAAAGGCAATGGGTATTGCGGAGCTATTAACGGGTGCACGTAAAACTTATGGTATGAACCTGATTGGTGGAATCAGACGTGACATTCTTAAAGATGCACGCTTAAAAACTATCAAAGTTCTACAAGAAATGCGTAAAGACGTGCTTGAGCTTGTAGAAATGCTTGTGGGTACTCCTAACTTTGAACAAAGAACCAAGGGTGTCGGTATTCTTGATAAAAAAGTAGCACGAGACTTTAGCCCTGTGGGACCATTAATTCGTGCCAGTGGTTTTAAGCGTGATGTGCGATTTGATCACCCTTATGCAGGTTATAACCAAGTACCTAAAACCTTGTTTACCTATGATACCTGTGATGTGGCAGCGCGAGTATTTGTGCGTG
>CAYNAM010000105.1:0-9024 GCA_964395065.1 uncultured Ventosimonas sp. | reverse complement strand
TAATAAAAAACAGCCAATATTGTTTGGCTGTTTTTATATGTTGTTTGTTTAAACTAAATAATAGCTGTATTTTCATCAATTTGATTGGTATGCTTTGTAATTAGTTCAGCCAGTATTTTAATTCCTTTTTCAATTTTTTCTTCTGATACGGTGACAAAAGCTAATCTTAAGCAATGTATATTGGTTGAGTTTGCAAAAAATGGCTCACCAGGAACAAATGCAATTTTATTTTGTACTGCTTCAGCAAGTAACTCAGTCGCATTGATTGTCTTGGGGAGTTCGACCCAAATGAACATTCCTCCCTCGGGACGGTTAAACTTAATAGTCTTTGGCATGTATTTGGTCAATGCATTAATCATTACATTGCAGCGTTTAGCATAAAGTGCACGTATTGTTGGGATATGTTTTTCTAGAAAGCCATCTTTGATAACATGATAGGCAATACGTTGTGTAAGGCTAGGAGTATGTAGATCTGCTGCTTGTTTGAGTTGTACTAACTTATTAATTAATGTCTCAGAGGCTACAATGTAGCCAAGGCGCAGGCCAGGGGCTAGTACCTTAGAGAAAGAACCTAAGTACACAGTGTTTTCAGGTGCTAATGTGTACACGCCAGGGAGTCGATTACCTTCATAATCAAGTTCGCCATAAGGATCATCTTCAATTAAAACAAGGTCGTTTTTTTTCGCCAGTTCAGCCACTTGTTGGCGACGTTCTAATGATAAGCGGCGACCCGTTGGGTTTTGAAAGTTAGGTATTAAGTACATGAAACTAGCTGATTTAGCCATGTCGTCCGATATGGAGTCAGGTATTAATCCTTTTTCATCACTTTCTATAGAAACATACTGTGGTTCATATTGAGTGAAAGATTGTAAACCACCTAAGTAGGTTGGCGTTTCAACAAGAACTTGGCTACCTTTGTTAATAAGCGCTTTGCCAATTAAATCTAAAGCTTGTTGTGAACCTGTAACAATAAGTACTTGTGTTGGGCGAATAGTGATACCGTCACGAGAAACTTGTTTAGCAACCCATTCTCTTAATGGAACATAGCCCTCCGTAGGGCCATATTGTAATGCTCCAATAGCATCATTACTATTTAATACATGATCAACAGCTTGTTTAATTTCTTTGACAGGAAATGTATTGGGGGAGGGAAGTCCTCCTGCAAAAGAGATGATATCGGGTTGTTCAGTGATTTTTAAAATCTCACGAATAGCAGAGCTTTTAAGGCTAGCGGCACGATCAGAAAAATTCCATTGCATTTTATTTATTAACCTTTAATTATATTTAATCAACGACGGTAGGTTATACCTAGAGTCAATAATTACAATAAAGTTTCTGAGAAGTATGAAGAAAATGCCTAACGGTAATTATAATTGCTAACCATTTACTTGTGGTGAGTGATTAGTCTCCATTTATTAATTACACGATCTTGATGGGACAGATGCTCTATCAATATCTTCGGTAAACTATGTAACGTAACTCATTTAGTTTAATAAAAAAATGCTGTTGATATCAAGTAATACTTCAATGCCTCATGAAATAAAACATATTTTATCAGCCTTTGTTGATAATTTTGTTATAGTATATTGGCAAATAAATGAGTATGAGCAGGAGTATACATGTCACAATATAGGGAAAAGTTCTTATCATTATGGCCTCAGTTGCAAATTGGTCAAAGCTATTGGATTGTTGATGATATTACCAAGGAGTTTTGGCTGGTTGATCTTGATGATTTAACCATAAAAATACGCCCACAAAATAATATAAAAATAACTAAACAGGCATTTCTTGATGTAATCGATTATTTGGTGCACCATAATCATTATCAAGAGTTACCTTGTGATATTAAAATAGATGAGCTCTATGAACGTAGTTCAGCAATTGCTAATGTTGCTCGAGATGCTAATCCTTATATGAAAGAGTCTCCGTTAAATTATATCCTTGCTATTTTAAAAGCATTAGGTATTGTTGATGTAACAGGTGTTAGGCCAAATATGACATGGTTGATAAAACAAGAAAGAGCTGAGAGTTTATAAGATAACATCGATTGGAACATTAAATCTATAAAAAAGGTAGATGTTATTAATACGATAAAGGATAATAGAAAAAATTTAGAGAGTTTTTTTAGTCTCCTTAATTGAGGCAGGATTATGAATAATAATGTAGATCATGCAGAGATAGCCAAGTTTGAAGCATTAGCTAGCCGTTGGTGGGATCGCGAAAGTGAATTTAAACCACTCCATGAAATTAATCCTTTGCGAGTGAATTGGATTGAAGAGCATGTAACTTTAGCAGGTAAAAAGGTATTAGATGTTGGATGTGGTGGTGGTATTCTCAGTGAGGGAATGGCAAAGCGTGGCGCGAATGTAACAGGGATTGATATGGGAGAGGCTCCTCTTTCTGTTGCAAAATTACATCAGTTAGAATCTCAAGTAGATGTTGAGTATTTTAAGAGTACAGCGGAAGATTTTGCGGAAGCACATGCGGGTGAGTACGATGTAGTTACTTGCTTAGAAATGTTAGAGCATGTGCCAGACCCCGCTTCCGTCATCAGCGCTTGCTATAAATTGGTTAAGCCAGATGGATATGTATTTTTTTCTACCATCAACCGTAATCCAAAGTCCTATATGTTTGCTATTATCGGTGCAGAGTATGTTTTGCGATTACTGCCTAGAGGAACCCATGACTATCAAAAGTTTATTAGACCTTCAGAGTTGGGAGCATGGTGTCGTGAAGCTGGTTTGACGATGCAAGATATGATTGGCTTAACCTATAATCCATTGTCTAAGTCTTATAAACTAAACACTAATGATGTTAGTGTTAACTACATGGTACAAACACAGCGTATGAATGATTAGAGGATAATAATGATGAGGTTTGAAGCAATATTGTTTGATATGGATGGCACATTATTGGATTCTGCACCAGACTTTATTGCGATTACTCAACAACTTCTCAAAGAATACAACTATACCTCCGTGGATGATAATAAAATTAGAAATGTAGTGTCCGGAGGGGCAAAGTCAATGATTTCAGCTGCATTTAATCTTGAGGACGATCATCCTTTATTTGAAAGGCTTCGCTTAGAGTTTTTAGCTCGATACCTTCAAGATTGTGCGCGGTATTCTAAGCTCTATGAGGGAATAAATTGTTTATTAACAGATATTGAGAAAGCAGGTTTGCGTTGGGGCGTTGTTACCAATAAACCTGTTCGGTTTGCAGAACCCATCATGGAACGTTTGAACCTAACTAAACGCTGCGCTACTTTAGTATGTCCTGAGCATGTAATACATTGCAAACCAAGCCCTGAGCCCATGTTGTTGGCAGCTAATCAGTTAGCGGTTAATCCAAATGCTATTATCTATGTGGGTGATGATAAACGAGACATTGATTCAGGGAATGCGGCAGGTTGTAAAACAGTGGCTGTTGAGTATGGCTATATACATCCAACAGATAATCCAAGAAATTGGGGCGCTGGGGCTGTGGTTTCTTCTGTTAGAGAATTGCATCAGTTGATTGAGAGCGCCATTTGTGGCTGTTAGATTTTACAATTATAAAATAGCGATTTATTTATGTTGGAAATCCGTCATTTAAAAAGTTTACATGCATTGCGTGAGGCCGATAGCTTAGTTGATGCTGCTGATCGCTTGCATTTTACACAGTCAGCACTATCTCATCAGTTAAAAGAGTTAGAGGATCGAATAGGTGCTCAATTGTTTGTTAGGAAAACAAAGCCCATTCGCTTTACCAGTGCTGGACTTCGCTTATTAACATTAGCGGATACTGTTTTACCCTTGTTGCGTAGTGCTGAGCGTGATCTGTCCCGTTTGTCAGGAGGGACGGCAGGTCGTCTGCATATGGCTATTGAGTGTCATAGTTGTTTTCAGTGGTTGATGCCGACTATTGATGTATTTCGAGATGCTTGGCCTGAAGTGGAACTTGATTTGGCATCAGGTTTTTCTTTTGCTCCTTTGCCAGCACTGGCGAGAGGAGATTTAGATTTGGTTGTTACCTCTGATCCTATTGATCTGCCAGGTATTATGTATGTTCCCTTGTTTACCTATGAAGCAATGCTCGCTGTTTCCAATAAGCATAAACTGGCAAATAAGGCATTTATAGAGCCTTGTGATTTAGAAACAGAAGTGTTAATTATCTACCCTGTTGATCGCAATAAATTAGACATTTTCACCCATTTTTTAGAACCAGATGATGTAGAACCATTATCTGTAAGAACGGCCGAAATGACGGTGATGATGGTACAGTTAGTTGCATCTAATCGAGGGGTTTGTTGCCTCCCTAATTGGGCTTTACATGAGTACAGTAGTCGTGGATATGTTAGAGCTAAACAGCTGGGAGAAAAAGGGTTACAAGCAACGCTCTATGCTGCCATTAGAGACGATATGTTTGATGCGGCATTTATGCAAGACTTTTTATTAACAGCAAAAGACACCTCTTTCTCTACGCTAGAGGGTGTTAGCATGGTTAAACAGACCAAATAGACGGAGACGAAATGACTACAACAATTTTAGTCACAGGTGGTGCAGGTTATATTGGCTCGCATACTTGCTTGGTATTATTAGAGGCAGGTTATTCCGTTATTGTGATTGATAATTTAAGCAATAGCCATTATGAATCACTGGTTCGTGTCCAGAAAATCACTGGAAAAAAAATCACCTTTATCGAGGGGGATGTTCGTGATAAAGCCAAATTGGATAATGTCTTTTTACAACACAAAATTGATGCGGTGATTCATTTTGCAGGCTTAAAGTCAGTCAGTGAGTCCATACAGAAGCCAATCGAATATTATGACAATAATATTAATAGCACATTGATTCTCTGTGAAGCAATGAAAAAAGCGAATGTAAAAAAGCTAGTCTTTAGTTCGTCAGCAACAGTCTATGGAGACCCGAAAGGTAAACCTGCCACAGAAGAGTTTCCTGTGGGAGGAACAACTAATCCGTATGGTACTTCAAAGTTAATGCTAGAAAAAATATTAGAGGATATTTATCAAGCAGACAATAGCTGGAATATTGCATTACTTCGCTACTTTAACCCTGTTGGTGCGCATTCAAGTGGTTTGATTGGTGAAGACCCGACGGGCATACCCAATAATTTAATGCCCTATATTGCGCAAGTGGCTGTCGGGTTACGACCTTTTTTGAATGTTTATGGAGGGGATTACCCCACAAAAGATGGTACAGGGGTAAGGGACTATATTCATGTGATGGATCTGGCCAATGGACATGTAGATGCTTTAGCATGGTTAAATACTAAGCCGGGAGTTAAAGCCATTAATTTAGGAACAGGCGTAGGATATAGTGTTTTAGATATGTTGCATGCGTTTGAAAAAGCCTGTGGGAAAAAAATTCCTTATCAACTTGTTGATCGCAGAGAAGGCGATGTGGCGATGTGTTTTTCTGACTCGACGCTTGCAAAAAAACTACTTGGGTGGCAGGCTGTTTATGATTTAGATGCGATGTGTCGAGATAGCTGGAATTGGCAACTTAAAAATCCAAAAGGGTATAAGTAAAGATATTATTACTCTTTGCTGATTATTAACAAATATTATCTGAAATAGTAGTGTTATAGTGCTTGAGTCACACTAATGATTCAGGAGATGGCTATGATTACGACTTCGATTTTTCCTTCACGTTATGTTCAAGGTGCAGGAGCTCTAAATCTACTAGGGGAGGAGCTGGCGAGACTAGGTAAAAAAGCCTTATTACTACTAGACCCTTTTGTAGATGATAATTTTCATAAACAAATTGAGCAATCTTGCAAATCTCATGTTACCTGCAAGTTTGAGCGTTTTATGGGAGAGTGTAGTGATGAGGAAATTTCACGTTTACAGGACTTGGTAAAAGGTGATATTCCTGACGTCGTTGTAGGAATGGGTGGAGGAAAATCAATAGATACAGCGAAGTATCTAGCCGATACGCTCAATCGTCCCGTGGTGGTAGTTCCTACTTTAGCTTCAACGGATGCACCTTGTAGTGCTTTATCAGTTGTTTATACGGCGACTGGCGAATATAAGCGTATGGTTATTTTTAAAGAAAACCCACGACTGGTTTTAGTCGATAGCCAGATAGTAGCTCAAGCTCCTGTCAGATTTCTCGTTTCGGGAATGGGGGATGCCCTTGCAACATGGTTTGAAGCAGAAGATTGTTATAATAGCCATGCAGCTAATATGACAGGGCGCCAAGGATCATTTACGGCTTATAATCTTGCTGATTTCTGCTACGAAACATTGCTTGAATATGGTTTACTTGCTGTACAGGCGGTTAAAAGGCAAGTTGTGACACCTGCGTTAGAGCGAGTCATTGAGGCCAATACCTTATTATCAGGGCTGGGTTTTGAAAGTGGCGGATTATCTGGCGCGCATGCGATACATAATGGCTTTACAGCCTTAGAGGCTACACATCACTATTGGCATGGTGAAAAAGTGGCTATGGGTGTATTAAGTTTATTGATGCTAACAGATAGATCCCCCGATATTATCGATGAGGTTTATACATTCTGTGAAGAAGTAGGGTTACCAACAACATTAGCGGATATCGGCTTAACTCATGTTACTCAAGATGAGTTACTTACTGTTGCTGAGCTTGCTTGTGCTGAAGGAGAAACTATACACAATATAGCAGGGGGGGTAACACCTCAAAGCGTATTGGCTGCTATTTGTGTAGCAGATGAAGAAGGGCGCCGTCGTAAAACTCAGTAAGTTCATTAAGAAAGTAACTAACCAAGTGGTTAGTTACTTTCTTATAATAAAAAATAATAAAAAAAAATTTTAAGTTTTTAAATTATTATAATGGCAGTTAATAAGCTAATACCAAATTAGACTATATAAATACTTTTCATCGTTTAAAAACTCCCTTATAGTGTGCATCCATACAGATTTAATATAAAGCTATTAATACCAAAAAGTATTAATAAAGCATGACTACTTACTTTATGATTGATAGGAGTTTTTGATGAGTAAAATGGCCACAGAACGTGTGCTAAGCGTTCATCATTGGAATGATACGTTATTTAGTTTTAAAACCACACGTGATCCTGGATTGCGTTTCCAAAATGGCCAATTTGTCATGATAGGTTTAGAGGTCGATGGTAAGCCTTTAATGCGTGCTTATAGTATCGCTAGCCCTAATTATGAAGATCATCTAGAATTCTACAGCATTAAAGTCCAAAATGGTCCCCTTACTTCGAAACTTCAACACTTAAAAGTAGGTGATGAAATATTAGTAAGTCGTAAGCCAACAGGAACTTTGATTACAGGTGATTTATTGCCTGGTAAAAATGTTTACTTCTTGAGTACTGGAACAGGTTTAGCTCCTTTTATGAGCCTGATACAGGATCCAGAAGTGTACGAGAAGTTTGAAAAAGTTATCCTTATTCACGGTGTACGCTATGTAAGTGAATTAGGCTATTATGACTTCATTACTAATCAGCTTCCTGAAAATGAATTCTTTGGTGATATGGTTAAAGAAAAATTGATCTATTATCCAACAGTAACACGCGAGCCTTTTAAAAATACAGGACGTTTAACTGACCTAATGCGTTCTGGGAAATTATTTAATGATATTGGCTTACCTCCTATTAACCCGGAAAATGATCGTGCAATGGTCTGTGGTAGCCCGTCGATGCTAGATGAAACATGTCAAGTGCTAGATAGTTTTGGTCTAAAAATATCACCTCGTATGGGCGATCCTGCTGATTACTTAATTGAGCGTGCTTTTGTCGAAAAATAACAATAGACACAGTTTTTACTTGCTACTTTTGAAAAGCTTGGGTAATATTTGCGCCCAACAAAATAGACGAGGTTAAGTATGCGTCGCCCATTGGTAGCAGGTAACTGGAAAATGTATGGGAATAGTGCCAGCGTTAAAGCACTACTTACAAATCTAAAAGACTTGGCATGGCAACCACAGGTTGATATTGCAGTATTTCCTCCCACATTATTCCTTATTGAAGCTGTCCAAGCGCTTAAAGAAACACCTATCTTAATAGGTGCCCAGGATTGTGCCATAGAACCAGACGAGATGGCGCTAACTGGCGAAGTTTCTGCAAGTCAACTAGTTGACGTGGGTTGCCAATTTGTATTAGTTGGACATTCTGAGCGCCGTTTATTATTGGGAGATACAGAAGCAATACTGATTAAAAAATTTCAAGCAGCGCAAAGTAAAGGTTTAAAACCAATACTATGTTTAGGCGAAACAAAAGAGCAGCGAGAAAAAAATCAAACATTTACTATTATTAAAGATCAACTTAATAGTATAATAGACGGCTTGGGTATTGATGTATTTACCAATGCAGTGATTGCTTATGAGCCTGTTTGGGCGATAGGTACTGGCTTAACAGCTACGCCAGAGCAAGCACAAGAAGTACATTGCTTTGTTAGAGCACTAATTGCAGAAAAGAAAGAAGCAATTGCTCAAAATATACAGATTTTATATGGTGGTAGTGTAAAAGAGAATAATGCAGACGCATTGTTTACAATGCCAGATATTGATGGGGGGCTTATTGGTGGCGCCTCATTGAATGCAGATGAATTTGGTGCGATTTATCGCATAGCGGGAAATAAAGAATGTTATTAGAAACAGCGATTGTTATTATCCATTTACTAGTTGCGTTAGGTGTAGTTATCCTCGTGTTAGTACAGCATGGCAAAGGTGCTGATATGGGTGCATCTTTTGGTGGTGGTGCCTCTAATACTGTGTTTGGTAGTCAAGGTTCAGCAAACTTCCTAAGTAGAACCACAGGAATACTTGTTGCTATCTTTTTTGCAACAAGTTTAGGCTTAACTTATTATGCTAAATTAAAAACTACACCAACAAGTCGACTAGAACAAGCAGCTGCTACACAACCAGTAAGTCAATCAGAAGTACAGCAGCAAAATATAGAAATAGAACATCAACCAGCGCCAGCAACAAATAGCAATGTGCAAGCAAAAGAAAGTGATGTTGAGTTGACGCCAGCACCTGCTGCTGACTCTAAAGAAGGAAAGTAATTTATCGTTAACAGTAA
>CAYNAM010000104.1:0-9127 GCA_964395065.1 uncultured Ventosimonas sp. | reverse complement strand
GCCTGGGGCGATTTGCTGTGCAAATGGGGCATTTTAAATAAAGCAACTTATAAAGCAAAAAATGATGAGTTTTACCAACAATATTTAGCAGGTAATCTTAATATAGAAGAGTATATAAATTTTAGCCTATCAATATTAGGTCAATCGTCAATGAAGCAGCTTAATGAATGGCATCAACAGTTTATGAAAGACTGCATTGAACCTATGATCCTAAAAAAAGGAGAGGCTTTACTCGAAAAGCACCGTAAAGAAGGGCATCGAGTCATTATTATTACAGCAACTAATAACTTTATTGTCGGCCCCATTGCTAAACGATTAGGCGTAAAAGATTTGATTGCTACAGAATGCGAAATGAAAGATGGACGATATACAGGTAAAGTAACAGGAACCCCTTCTTTTCAAGAAGGAAAAGTAACCCGCCTAAATAGTTGGCTTAAACAGCATAATGCTAGCTTAGAAGGCAGTTATTTCTACAGTGACTCTATCAACGATTTACCCTTATTGTCTATTGTTGAAAATCCAACAGCAGTAGACCCCGATGAAAAGCTTAAAGAGCATGCAAAGCAAAATGGCTGGCCAATTATTTCTTTACGAAGTTAATCTGTTTAAAATTAGGCCATAAACTAAAATGATGGGAAAAACACATGATGACACCTTATAAAGTTTCTGTTCTTGTGGGTAGCCTACGCAAAGCTTCATACAATAGAAAGCTTGCTGAACTCATGGTAAAAATAGCCCCCATTACACTCTCGCTAGAGATTATAGAAATAGGTAGCTTACCACTATATAACGAAGACCTTGATGAAAATCCGCCGACGAGCTACACAAGCTTTCGTGAAAAAATAAGAGCCTCAGATGCTATTCTAATCGTCAGTCCTGAATACAATCGTTCAGTACCAGCGGTACTTAAAAATGCGCTAGATGTTGGTTCACGCCCTTATGGCAAAAGTGTTTGGAATGAAAAGCCAACCGCCGTTATTACAGCATCAACAGGTTCAATTGGTGGATTTGGGGCAAATCATCATATTCGTCAATCATTAGCGTTCTTAAACATGCCCTGCATGCAACAACCTGAAGCCTACCTTGGCCATATAGATAATGCATTTGATGAGTCAGGTAATTTAAACGAACGCACGTATACCTTTGTTAAAAATATCATTGAAGCGTACGATAAATGGGTCAGACGATTATTGGATATTCCCATTTAACTTCATCAGCTTTCCCGTAAAAAAGCCCGCAAATGCGGGCTTTTTTTAAAATGACAAAAGCTATTTACATATTTTCAATAATAGCATCACCGAATTGTGAACTAGAAAGTAACTTAGCCCCATCCATTAAACGCTCAAAGTCATAAGTTACTGTCTTAGCAGCAATAGCACCATCAATTCCCTTGATCACTAAATCTGCCGCCTCAGCCCAGCCCATATGACGTAACATCATTTCCGCAGAGAGAATGATAGAACCAGGATTCACTTTATCTTGTCCCGCATATTTAGGTGCTGTACCGTGTGTTGCTTCGAACATAGCAACTGAGTCAGAAAGATTAGCCCCTGGCGCAATACCAATACCACCCACTTGAGCCGCTAATGCATCTGATAGATAGTCACCATTTAAGTTCAATGTTGCAATCACATCATACTCAGCAGGACGTAATAATATTTGTTGTAACATGGCATCTGCAATCACATCTTTTACAACAATCATTTTGCCTGTTTTAGGATTCTTAAACTGCATCCATGGGCCACCATCTAACAACTGCGCACCAAACTCTTCTTTAGCCACTTCATAAGCCCAATCTTTGAAAGCACCTTCGGTGAACTTCATGATGTTGCCTTTATGGACAATTGTTAATGAATTACGATCATTATCAATCACATATTGTAATGATTTGCGCACTAAACGCTTTGTACCCTCTTCTGAAACAGGCTTAATACCGATACCACAATGCTCTGTGAAACGAATCTTCTTAACGCCCATTTCTTTGGTCAAAAACTCAATCACCTTTGTTGCTTCTGGAGAATCTGCTTTCCATTCAACACCCGCATAAATATCTTCTGAATTCTCACGAAAGATAACCATATCAACTAAACCAGGCTCTTTTACAGGGCTAGGAACACCTTTAAACCAACGCACAGGGCGTAAGCAAACATATAGATCTAACTGTTGACGTAATGCAACGTTTAATGAACGAATACCACCACCCACAGGTGTTGTTAATGGTCCCTTAATAGAAACAACATAATCTTTAACAGCCGCTAATGTTTCATCTGGTAACCAAGTATCCTTATCATACACTTGCGTTGCTTTTTCACCCGCATAAACTTCCATCCACTCAATTTTACGCTTGCCTGCGTAAGCTTTTTGCACTGCCGCATCAACTACTTTAATCATAACAGGGCTGATATCAACACCAATACCATCACCTTCAATAAATGGAATAATTGGATTATCAGGAACATTGAGAGAAAAATCTTGGTTTACTGTAATTTTTTTACCACTTGTAGGAACTTTAATTTTAGTCATTACAAAAACTCCATCGCTGTTTTATTATGTATTCATTGAGAGGCACGTACTAAAAATACAACATTTTATTATCTATATAAAAAATAGTTCCTCAATGCCCATAGGCCACTATTTTTGCTGTTTTACCTTATTACAAAGTTTATTTTAAACTATCATAATGAACTGATTATAGCACTTAAATGATAATGAGGAAATTATGCGCTTTTTACCACATGTTACGGTTGCGACTATTGTTGAAGATCAAGGTCGCTTTTTAATGGTTGAAGAAATAAAAAATAATCTTAACGTACTAAACCAACCCGCAGGACACCTTGAACGAGACGAGTCATTACTAGCCGCGGCTCGCCGCGAAACACTCGAAGAAACAGCATGGGAAGTTGAATTAACAGGTGTTGTAGGTATTTACTTATTCACAGCCGACAATGGTATTAGCTATCAACGCGTTTGTTTTAGTGCTACACCTATACTGCACCACCCACAAAAAAAATTAGATGAAGGTATTATGGGGGCTCTTTGGCTAACGCGTGACGAACTCATGAACAGACAACATCAATGGCGTAATCCAATGATCATGACATGCATTGATGATTATTTAGCAGGACATATTTATCCATTAAGCATTATTCGTTAATAATTTCTGCTAAAATAACTTTCATTTATCAACAATATTGATGACTAATAATGTTTAATCCAAGTAAGACCAAAGTAATTGTCGGCATGTCTGGTGGCGTAGACTCATCAGTCTCAGCCCTTCTTCTACAGCAACAAGGCTTTCAAGTAGAAGGGTTGTTCATGAAAAATTGGGAAGAAGATGATGGCACAGAATATTGTACCGCTAAAGAGGATCTAGCCGATGCACAAGCTGTTTGCGACAAATTAGGTATAAAACTTCATACAGCCAATTTTGCAGCAGAATACTGGGATAATGTTTTTGAACATTTTTTAGAAGAATATAAGGCAGGCAGAACACCTAACCCAGATATTTTGTGTAATCGCGAGATCAAATTTAAAGCTTTTTTAGATTATGCACTCATGTTAGGTGCTGATTTAATTGCTACAGGCCACTATGTGCGTCGTCGCGATACGAACGACCAAACATTATTGCTTAAAGGGTTAGATACGAACAAAGACCAAAGCTATTTCCTTCATGCAGTCGCAGGTGAACAACTGGCTAAAAGCCTATTCCCTGTAGGAGAAATGGAAAAACCAGCTGTTCGTGCATTAGCCGAACAACACGATCTCATCACCGCCAGAAAAAAGGACTCTACAGGCATTTGCTTTATTGGTGAGCGCCGTTTTAGTGATTTTTTAAAACAATACTTACCAGCACAACCCGGTGTTATTGAAACACTAACGGGAGAAGTGATTGGTAAACATAACGGGCTGATGTATCACACCATTGGACAACGCCAAGGCTTAGGAATCGGTGGGCTAAAAAATGCAACGGATGATCCTTGGTATGTCATGGGTAAAGATTTAGAACGCAATGTTCTTATTGTTGGTCAAGGAAACGATAATCCCTGTTTACTTGCAAATGCCTTAACGTGTAAAGAGATTTACTGGGTAAATAAATTGGATCTCTCGGCTCCATTAAAGTTAAAAGCTAAAGTTAGGTATCGACAAGCCGATCAAGATTGTCTACTTGAAAAAACAGACAATGGCTACCATATTAGCTTTAATGAACCTCAACGTGCCGTTACACCAGGTCAATCTGTTGTACTTTATGATGGAGAGATCTGTCTTGGTGGTGGTGTTATTGAAACCGTAAAACCTGATCCGCTTACGCTCATTAAAGAGTCACGTATACATGAATAAACAGCAAGAACAACTCGTTGCATTAGGTGCAGTTTTCACTGCAGCTATCCAAGCCGATAAGATAGCCAGAACAGGGCAATTTGATGAAGGGCCAACAAAATGCCTTCTGAACAGTCTGTTAATCACAAACCCGCAAAACACTCTAGATGTTTATGGTGGCGATGACTATGAACTCTTAGATGGTTATCGTTTTCTTTGTAAGTTTTTAGAGCGTAATGCTGGGCTTTCCCGAGAAGTGCTTCGCTATAGTTTATCAATGATTTTACTGGAACGAAAATTAACTGCTAATAACAGTATGTTACAGACAATCGCCTCAAACTTAGTACAAATTTCCAGCAAAGTAGAGCACTTTGGTCTCTTTCATGACAATGTTTTTTCAGCCTGTGGTGGTCTGTATGAACAAACCATTAGTACATTCAGCCATCGAATTCAAGTCGTTGGAGATATAACCTACCTACAACAGCCCCATATTGCAGCTCAAATTCGTTCCTTACTACTGACGGGGATACGATCAGCCATGCTGTGGAATCAATTAGGAGGCAGGCGCTGGCACTTACTATTAAAGAGAAAAAAACTTCTCAACGAATTACTTGGACGTATACACTCATAAAAAACTTTTATGAGCGCATATTTAAACGCTTTAACAGTCGTGCTAAATTAGCTCGGTTAACACCTAGCTCTCGTGCTGTTGCTGAAAGGTTATATTGGTGAGCTTCTAACCGCTCACCAATATAATGACGTAAGAAATTATCCTGTATTGTTCTTAAATCTTGTCCTTTTAAAGCCAACGGGAGAGTATCAACGCTATTTTGTGTCCCTTCGACATTCCCCTCCGTCAACTGTATATCTTTTACACCTATAGAAATAATAGACTGCTTATCAGCACCACAACGGCCAAAAACTTTTAAGGCTGCACGCGCAATAACATGCTCTAACTCACGGACATTTCCAGGCCAAGTATAATTTAACAAGGCTGACTGAACCAGAGAATCTAATCTTAAGGCTCTAAGCCCCAATCTTGCTCTATTTTGCTCTAAAAAATAACCTGCCAATAATAAAATATCATGGCCACGCTCACGTAAAGGAGGAATAAGCATAGGATACACGCTCAAACGATGGTATAAATCAGCTCGAAAACGCCCCTGTTTAACCTCCTCTGCCAAATCACGATTAGTCGCTGCGAGGATACGTACATCAACCTGTATCTCTTTCTCAGCACCTAACCGTTGTAACTGTCCACTCTGTAACACACGAAGTAGTTTAGCCTGAGCGATCAAAGGTAACTCCCCTACCTCATCAAGAAAAAGTGTTCCATGATTGGCTTGCTCAAACTTTCCCATGCGATCACTAACAGCGCCGGAAAAAGCACCTTTCACATGCCCAAATAACTCACTCTCGATAAGGTTTTCGGGGAGTGCCGCACAATTAAGCGCTACTATTGTTTTTTTTGATCGTTGCGATAATCGATGAATAGCCTGCGCTACTAATTCTTTACCTACCCCTGTCTCCCCCATAATCAACACTGTCAAATCACTTTGCGAAACAAGCTCTATTTCTTTTTTTAAATTCAACATGGGCTCACTTTGCCCTAACCACTCATTGGCTGACTGCCGAGTAATCGCTAAGCGATAGGACTCAGCTTGTTCCTGCGCTAAACGAGCCTGTCCTCTTAACTGCTCTATTCTTTCACCCACATTAACTGTAGCGACAGTTAAGCTAGCGATTAGCTGCAACAAATCAAAATCAACATGGTTAAAACTGTCTTGCATCAATGCATCCAGCGTTAAAAGCCCCCACAACCTGCCATGATAAAATAGTGCACATCCCATACAATCATGCACCTCTAGCTGCTGGCTTGTCACGCCTTCAATAAGCCCATCATAAGGATCAGGCAAAGGACTATTAGCAGGAAAACGCATAGGATGAGGACTATCTAATAACACACTAAAACGCG
Source organism: uncultured Ventosimonas sp. (assembly GCA_964395065.1). Lineage (GTDB taxonomy): Bacteria > Pseudomonadota > Gammaproteobacteria > Pseudomonadales > Pseudomonadaceae > Entomomonas. The sequence continues at coordinate 2,835 of CAYNAM010000104.1, read as the reverse complement.
GGTGATCAGTCACTAAGAAACGCCGACCTAATGTATCCTTACTTAAACCATTAACGGCTAATGGAACGAGATAATCACCGTCTAATCTTAGTAATGCAACAGCATCACAAGGGATAAGCTTACGGATGCCCAATAATAGACGTCGATAACGCTCTGCTGCTGACAACTCAAGCGCCAAATCATCGACAAGTGAGGAAATACGATTAAACCATGATAACGTAGTCATAATAACCTATCTATGTTATAAAAACTCAAAAACAGTATATCATAACAACATATAAACAACATATATTATTGATAAATATAATATTATTTACTGGCACACCATTTGCTAATGCTCTTTACAAAATTAAAAAACATGATGGAGATTAATTTATGTTAACTGATGTACAGCGCGCTATTATTAAACAAACAGTTCCTCTACTTGAAACTGGAGGTGAAGCATTAGCGAAGCATTTTTATCATATTATGCTTAATGAATACACTGATGTCAGACCCTTATTTAACAAAACCAACCAAATTACAGGAGACCAGCCTCGTGCATTAGCTAACAGTGTCTTGATGTACGCAAAACATATTGACAATCTTGAATCACTAAGCGAGCTTGTGTCAAGAATCACCAATAAACATGCCGCCTTACAAATACTACCTGAGCATTACGAAATTGTAGGTACTTGTCTTTTACGTGCGATACGAGAAGTACTAGGTGCAGAGATAGCCACTGATGAAGTTATCGAAACATGGTATGTTGCTTACAACCAGTTAGCTGATATTTTAAAAAACATTGAAGAAAACCTATACCAATCTCAAGAAGATACAGAAGGTGGCTGGCGTGGAGAAAGGCTATTTAAGGTCATTAAAAAAGTTCCTGAAAGTACTGAAATAACTTCTTTTTATTTGGCACCTAAAGATGGTAAGCCCATTATAAAACATAGACCTGGGCAATACTTAGGCTTACGATTTATTCTTTTAGAAGGAGAACAACGTCGCAACTACTCAATATCTGAAGCGCCCAACGGAAAATATTACCGAATAAGCGTAAAACGTGAAAAAGGAGGCGTAATTTCAAACCACCTACACAATAACGTAAAAGAGGGCGATATTGTACGAGTTTTCCCGCCTTTTGGAGACTTCACATTACAAGAAAGTAATAAACCCTTAGTTTTTATTTCTGGCGGTGTTGGCGCTACTCCCCTCATAGCAATGTTACAAGTAGCTTTAGAGGATAACAATCAAAAACCAATCTACTTTATTCATGCTGCCAGAAATGCAGCGGTAGACGGATTTAGCCGCTGGCTAAAGGATCAACAAAAGCAACACCATAACCTTCATTGCTATTTTTGTTATGACGATGATATTAATCATATTGCTGATACAGAAGGTAGAATCAACAAGGAACTACTCAGTCAATGGATACCAAAAAATAGAGATATCGATGCTTATTTCCTAGGGCCTAAGCCCTTCATGATAGAAATAAAGAGAATATTAAAAGAAATAGGCATACCAGAAAAACAAACACATTTTGAATTCTTTGGCCCAGCAGGTGAGCTCGCTTAATTATTTAACCTATCTGGGTAATTTTACCTAGATAGGTATTTACTTTATGGCATAAATCAAAGGGCATTCAAAATAAATAAAATATACTACAGTGGGCTGATTTTTATCAGCTTATGACGCAAGACATATTATCAAATTTTTTTTAACAATTAAGCACTTATTACCTAAAAAATTCTAAAAAAAGAACGTATTGATACCTATCACTTTCATATCCTTGTCGCTCTTTGTATATTGGCTATATAGAATAAATAAAAGTTAAGTATGAACTCTCTTTTAATAACTTAAACTTAGCTGAGAAGATTCTATCCAATAAAACTAAGGAGCCTATGACATGATTAATTTTACTGAACGTTACTCAGAATTTTCTAAATGGTTATCAGCAATTGGTTCAGACCCAACAGGTGGAATGACCCGTCTCCTTTACACAGAAGAATGGCTTGCAGCTCAAAATGGATTAAAAGAGAAGTTCCAAGAAGCAGGATTTGAGGCAAAATTTGATGAAGTAGGTAATTTATTTGGGCGTATTGAAGGTAGTAAATACCCAAAAGAAACCATCCTTGCAGGTTCTCATATTGATACTGTTGTAAATGGTGGAAACTTAGATGGCCAATACGGTATTGAAGCTGCTTTTCTAGCAATACAATACTTAAAAGAGAAACATGGCCAACCATTACGCTCAATGGAAGTTGTTTCATTAGCAGAAGAAGAAGGCAGTCGTTTTCCTTACGTATTCTGGGGAAGTAAGAATATTGTCGGCATCGCTAAAAATGCTGATGTCATGAATATTCAAGACAAGAAAGAAACAAAGTTTGTTGATGCGATGAGAAAAGCTGGTTTTGATTTCCGTGATGAAAATAAACCAATGCGTGATGACATTAAAGCCTTTATCGAAATCCATATCGAGCAAGGTAATGTGCTTGAGATGGAGAAAAAACAAATTGGTGTTGTGAATGCAATTGTAGGACAACGTCGCTATAACATCACACTAAAAGGCCAAGCAAACCATGCGGGTACAACCCCTATGGGTTATCGTAAAGACACTGTTTATGGTTTTAGTAAAATCTGTTATGAATCAATCAACAAAGCAAAGGCAGTAGGCGATCCTCTTGTTTTAACCTTTGGTCGTGTTGAACCTAAACCTAACACAGTCAATGTGGTACCAGGTTATACATTATTCACAATGGATTGCCGCCATACAGATAAAGCTGCGTTAGTCGCCTTCACAACAGAAATTGAAGAAGACATGAAGCGTATTGCTAAAGAATTAGGTTTAGAAAT